>JBBRIY010000123.1:0-7571 GCA_038220215.1 Propionibacteriales bacterium | reverse complement strand
GAGGGCCGACTCAGGCCTGTTCAGGATCGTCGGGCGATAGCCCTCAGCCGGCGAAGGTGTAGACCTGCTCCACCGCGTCGACGAAACCGCCCATCAGGCGCCGGCCGATACCGGTGAACAACTCCGGGCTTCCGGTGGTGAGGAATCGCAACGTCGCCGTCCGCGGGCGCGTGTGCAGCAGGCCCTGGTCGGTGAGCGTCGCGAAGACCTCCTTGGCGCACTCCTCCGCGGAGGAGACGAGGGTGACGTCGTCGCCGATCACGTAGGAGATCACGCCAGCAAGGAGCGGGTAGTGCGTGCAGCCGAGGATCAGGGTGTCGATACCCGCCTCACGCAGGGGAAGCAGGTACTCCCTGGCGGCGCGCACCAGTTCTTCGCCGCCGGTGACGCCGGCTTCGACGAAGTCCACGAACGCGGGGCAGGGCGTGGTGATCAACTCCACCCCTGGCACGGCGACGAGGGCGTCGTCGTAGCTGGCAGAGGTGGCGGTGGCCTCGGTGCAGATCAACCCGATGCGTCCGGTCTTGCTGGCGCGGACGGCGCGACGTGCGGCCGGCAGGATCACGTCGATGACCGGGATGTCATAGCGCTCGCGGGCGTCGCGCAGGACGGCCGACGATGCCGAGTTGCACGCGATCACCAACGCCTTCACCCCGGACGCGGCCAGGTAGTCGAGGCATTCGAGGGCGTATTCGCGCACTTCGGGGATGGACTTCGTGCCGTACGGTGCCCGCGCGGTGTCGCCGAGGTAGACCATGTCCTCACCAGGAAGCTGGTCGAGCAACGCCCGTGCGACCGTGAGCCCGCCGAAGCCGGAGTCGAAGACCCCGATGGGGGCGTCGGTTGTGGTCACGTGCAACGACTTTAGGGCCGCGGCAGACTGGTTACCAATCGAAGGAGGACGCCCATGACGCCGGAGCCGATCGACGCGACACGGCTGGCCCTGCGCGCCCTGCGCGTGCTGGATGACGGCCGTCGCGCTGTGGAGAAACAGTGGCAGGAGTGGACGGACCCGAAGAGGAAGGCGGCCGAGCCGCCGGCGGACCGACGCCAGCCGCCGAAGCTCTGGTGACCGCCCCTCCGTCCGGACCAGATTGGGGACGGTTCCTACTCGGTCCACTTTCGACCGATGACGGGTGATGAGTGGACCGAGTAGGAACCGTCCCCAACTCGGTCCGAGCGTGTTCGGCGTCCGAGCTCAGCGGCGCGTCAGCGTCAACGTGACCAGGCCGGCGCGACGGCCGGGGACGGGAGCGCCCAGGCCGCAGCCGGGAGTCCCCGCGTCGGACGCTGACGCACAGCCGCCGCAGCCCGATTCCGGGCAGCCCATCGACAACTCGCGGGACTCGACCCGTCCGGTGCGGACGAGGTGGTCGATGGCAGCCCGCAGCACGGACTCGTCCAGCCCAGAGCGGCGCACCATCTCGGTGATCGTCGGGGTACCGGCGTGCAGTTCGGCAAGGACGACGCTCAGCGGACCGCTCACCAGAACATCCTTCCCACCTGGAACACGGCCACGGCAAGGACCCAGGCGATCGCGAGTTGCATGCCGATGCCGAACAACGTCCACTTCGGCCCGATCTCGCGCCATTGGGCAGCCAGGGTGGCGACGCACGGGGTGTAGGCGAGCAGGAAGACCATGAACGCCAGCGCAGCAGGCAGTGGGTGTCCACCGGAGGACTCGGTGAAGGACTGCATCACGGCGGCTCCCAGGCCACCGGGCGAGGCCGAGTCCGTGGGCTCATCCACGGCATAGGTCTGCGCCCAGGCCGAGATCACGGCTTCCTTCGCGACGAATCCGAGGACAAGGGTGGACGCGGACTGCCAGGAACCGAAACCTGCCGGCGCGAACACCGGTGCGATCGTTCGGGCTGCCACGCCGTAGGCCGAGTCGGCGACCGGTGCCTCGCCGAAGGCCTGGCCAGCGGTCGTCGGGATCGACTGCAGCAGCCAGACGGCGCAGACCGTGGCGACGATGATCCCGGAGGCGGTCTTCAGGAACCCCTGCAACCGCACCCAGGTGACCGACGCGGTCAGGCGCAGCGTCGGCACCTGATAGGCGGGAAGGTCGATGATCAGCGGTTCCGCGCCCATGGTGCGCCACAGGGTGGCCTTCAGCAGGAGTCCGGAGAGCACCACCAGATGGATCGAGATCACATACATGGCGAAAACGGCGGTGCCGGCGTAGGGCCCGAAGAACACGGAGCCGAGCATCACGAACACCGTGAGCCGGGCCGTGCAGGACGTGAACGGCACCAGCAGTGCGGTCAGGATCCGCTGCCGGGCGCTGGGCAGGATGCGGGTGGCGGAGATGGCCGGCACGTTGCAGCCGAACCCGACGATCAGGGGCAGGAACGCGCGTCCCGGCAGGCCGATGGAGCGCATCAGGCGGTCGGTGACTACCGCGGCCCTTGCCAGGTAGCCGGAGTCCTCCAGCACGGCAAGCAGGACGAACATCAGCGTCATCAACGGCACGAAGGTGAGCAGCATGCCCACGCCGGCGATCAGGCCGCTGACCAGCAGCCCCTCGACCCAGGTGCCCGTCAGACCGACCTGGGCGAGCAGCCAGACCGTGCCGTCGCTGACCGGGCCGGAGAACAGGCCGTCGAGGAAGCCCTGCAACGGGGCGGCGACAGCGGTGGTGATCTGGAAGACCACCCACATGACTCCCAGGAAGATGAGTGGTCCGAGCACCGGCGCGGTCACCCAGCGATCGACCTTGTCGGAAAAGGTCCGCGGCTGCACAGCTGGGGCAGTGGTGCCGGCCTGGACGGCTATCGCGATCCAGCTGAACCGGTCGTCGTCGAGTTCGAGCGACTCCGTGGTGTCCGGCACGGCACGCGCCGCCTGCGTCCGTCCGATATTGTCCCGGACGGTCGCAGCCAGGGTCGCGAGCCCGCTGCGGCGACGGGGGTCGATGCCCACAACAGGGCAGCCCAGCGCTGTGGAGAGTTCAGCGACGTCGACGCTGATGCCGCTCTTCGCCGCGACGTCGAGCATGGTCAGTGCGACGATCATCGGCAGCCCGCGTTCGCGCAGTTGGGCCACAAGGTAGAGGCTGTTGGCGAGGCGGGACGCGTCGCAGGCGACAACGCAGAGGTCGGGGCGCTCGTCTTCGGGCACGCCGACCAGCAGTTCACGGGTGAGTGCTTCGTCCGGTGAGTGCGGGTCGATCGAGTACGCACCGGGCAGGTCGACGAGGGTGATGTCGAGGCGCAACTCACTGGGATCGCAGGTGCACTCATCACAGGTGCAACTCGCGGCGTCGCGGGTGGTCTTCCAGATGCCACGCGAGACCTCGACGGTGGTGCCGGGCCAGTTCCCCATGGTGACCCGCGAACCGGTGAGGGCGTTGAAGAGCGTGGACTTGCCGGTGTTCGGCGCCCCGACGAGGGCCACGACCGGCGCCTCCGGACCGGCGTCGATGCCGCTACCGGTATTGCAGCAGGCCTTGACCGACGGTGTGGCGGCGGCGACCACGAGCTTCAATGGCCGCCCCGCCCGCTCGGTCATCGTCACGGACGCACCTCGGCGCGGAGCTGGTGGAGAAGGCTCGAACCGAGGGCGATCCGGGAACCGGCGACGAGAGCCACCCGGCCACCGCCGGCGGTCTTCGCGATCAACGCGAACGGAGTGCCTACCCGGAGGCCGAGCGAGGAGAGTCGCTGCCTGCTACTGTCCGGCGCCTCCACGAGCGTGAGCTCGGTATGCAGCGGCGCGTTCGCCAAGTCGGACCCTACGTACATATGCGTAAGGGTAGCCTAACCAAATAACGCACGCCACATGTCTCGAAATAGGCGCGACGGCTTCAGCGGAGCCCCAGCAGGTTCTCCACGAGGTACGCGAGCCACTCGTAGACCCGGTAGACGTAGGCACGGGGATCGTCCTCCGGCAGCGCGTCGATCTCCTCCGCGTCGTCGGCCGTGCTGATGCCGAGGCGCACGGCCAGGCTCAGGCGGACGCCGGTCAGCGTCTTCAGCCAGCTGTCGAGCTCGATCACCCGCACCTGGACCGGATGCTTGCCGCCGTCGGTGTCCCGGAGCGCAGACAGCACCGCCTCGGCCTCCCCCAGCCGGTTCGACCGCTGGCGGGCCTGGGTGAGCCGGCGGAACTCACCCGATGCGGCCGGATCCTGCGGATACGCGTCGGGGAACAGGCGGTTGATGACCGGGTCGGCGTGGTCCAGCGGATCGTTCCCGGACAGCTCGGCCTGCCACCGCGCGAACGAGTCGCCGGCGTCCGGCTGCGGCTCGTCGGCCTCCAGCAGGCCGGTGTACTGCTCGACCAGCGACTCGAGCAGAGTGGCCTCGTAGTCGGTGAGCTTCATGCGGATGATCGGACCCGACCGCTTGAAGTCACGCATCAGCCACGCTCCAGGGTGGCCCAGAGGCCGTAGCCGTGCATCGCGTCCACGTCGGTCTCCATCTGCTCGTGACTGCCGTTCGACACCACGGCCTTGCCGTGGTTGTGCACCTGCAGCATCAGGTCGGTGGCCTTCTCCTCCGGGTAGCCGAAGTAGGCGGAGAAGACGTGGGTGACATAGCTCATCAGGTTCACGGGGTCGTCCCAGACGATGGTGACCCATCCGGTCAGCGCCGATTCGGCGGGCCGTTCGGATACCGCGGTAGCCCCACTGGGCTGCTCGGGTGCGTTCTTGCCTGCCACCGCGCCATTGTGTCACGCAGTTGCCGGCAGCCCGGACTCGCCGCCGTCGCCCCGATCGCGCCCACCCCAGCGCATGCTGTGAGTTGGGGGCCGATGTCGGCGGCTAACTCACAGCTTGTGCGGTGAGGCGGGGGGCTCTCGTAGTCTGAGGGGCATGACCCTCCTGACGGCGCCGTCGGATAAACGGGCGAGCACAGCCCTGCTCACCGACCACTACGAACTCACCATGCTGCGCGCGGCCCTGCGGTCGAAGACCGCGAACCGGACCAGCGTGTTCGAGCTGTTCGCCCGGCGCCTTCCCGAGGGTCGCCGCTACGGCGTGGTGGCAGGTGTCGGCAGGGCACTGGACGCGATCGCAGCCTTCCGCTTCGACGATGCGACCCTCAACTACCTGCTCGAGCAGAACGTCATCGACACCGACGCGGCCGATTGGCTTGGCCACTACAAGTTCCGCGGCAATATCTGGGGCTACCCCGAGGGCGAGGTGTACTTCCCCGGCTCGCCACTGATGATCGTCGAGGGCACGTTCGCAGAAGCCTGCATCCTCGAGACGGTGCTGCTGAGCATCTACAACTACGACTGCGCCGTCGCCTCGGCCGCGTCCCGCATGACGGCGATGGCAGGGAAACGTCCCTGCATCGAGATGGGGTCGCGCCGCGCGAACGAGTACGCAGCGGTGGCCGCCGCCCGCGCCGCCTACATCGCCGGTTTCGCTTCCACCTCGAACCTCCAGGCCGGGTACCGGTTCGGCATCCCCACCACCGGCACGGCAGCCCACTCCTTCACGCTCCTGCACGACACGGAGGAGGATGCGTTCAAGGCCCAGCTCAAGGCGCTCGGCAAGGCCACCACCCTGCTGGTGGATACCTATGACATCGAGGAGGCCGTGCGCACCGGCGTCCGCCTGACAAAGGGCAAGCTGGGCGCCATCCGGCTGGACTCCGGCGACCTCGCCGAGCAGGCGGCCGACGTGCGCAAACTGCTCGACTCGCTTGGCGCGACCCACACGCGCATCATCGTCACCTCCGACCTCGATGAGTTCCAGATCGCGGCCCTGCGCAGCGCCCCGGTCGACGGCTACGGTGTCGGAACGTCCCTGGTCACCGGCTCGGGTGCGCCGACCTGCGGCTTCGTCTACAAGCTGGTGGCGCGGGCGCAGACGGCCGGCAAGGACGTCGAACTGCTCCCCGTTGCCAAGAAGAGCGTCAACAAGACCTCCATCGGCGGACGGAAGTTCGCCCTCCGCAGGCTGGACGCCAAGGGCCGGGCCGAGGCGGAAGTGATCGGCATCGGGAAGCCGCCCAAGGGTGACCACAACGACCGGCCGCTCCTGGTTCCCCTGGTCACCAAGGGCAAAATCGTCGGGCGTGAGCCCCTGGAGGCTGCTCGGGAGCGCCACCACCGGGTGCGCGCCGAGCTGCCGCAGGCAGCATTGAAGATGTCCAAGGGTGAACCGGCGCTGCCGACGATCCTGCTCGACGGCGACGGCAATGCCGCCGACAATCCCTACGCGAGGTGACATGACCAGAGCACTGATCGTCGTCGACACCCAGGTCGACTTCTGCGAGGGCGGGTCCCTCGCCGTGACCGGCGGAACGGCGGTTGCCGGCCGCATCGCCGAACTGCTGGCCAGCAGCCACGGCTACGACCACGTAGTGGCCACCCGTGACCATCACGTCGATCCGGGAAGCCACTTCTCCGCTACTCCCGACTGGGTGGACTCATGGCCGCCGCACTGTGTGGTCGGGACGCCGGGCGCAGAACTGCAGGCCACGCTTGCCGGGTACGGCTTCGAAGCCGTCTTCGACAAGGGTGAGTACGCCGCCGCCTACTCCGGCTTCGAGGGTCGAAGCGACGGGGTGAGCCTGGCCGACTGGCTGGTCGACCGCAGTGTGACGACCGTCGACATCTGTGGCCTCACCACCGACTACTGCGTCCGGGCGACGGCGCTGGACGCCGCGGCAGACGGGTTCGCCGTCACCGTCCTGCTCGACCTGACGGCCGCGGTGGCGCCTGAGCGCCTCGAACCGGTCCTGTACGAGCTCGCTGCCGGAGGCGTGGCCATTGATTCCGCCGCACCGGGCATCGACGGACAGGCGGTTCGCAGCACGCTGCCCTGGACCAGCGGCGCGTGGACCAATCCCCCGGAATCGGTCGTCGAGGACGGCGGTGGTCTTCAGGTGACCGCCATCGAGGGCTCGGACGCGTGGCGTCACACCGCCTACGGCTTCGTGCACGACACCGAGCACGCCCTGCTGGCGCCACTGGCTGTCGGTCAGGCCGTCGAGGTGCGCCTGCGCACCACCTTCACCGGTCAGTTCGACCAGGCAGGGGTCTTCGTGAAGGCCGACAACGAGCATTGGGTGAAGGCGGGCCTTGAGTTCGCAGACGACGTCCTCAACCTCGGCGCCGTTGTCACCCTCGAACGCTCCGACTGGTCGGTGGCACCGGTGGACTGGAACGGCCGCGAGGTCACCGTTCGGGTCAGCCGCTCGGTGGAGTCGTTGACCGTCCGGGCCAAGGTGGACGATGAGCCCTTCCGGCTGGTGCGGGTGGCGCCGTTCAGTGGCCGCACCGTGACGGCGGGACCGTTCCTGTGCGCGCCCACCCGTGCCGGCTTCACCGCGACCTTCCTTTCCTGGGACCTGGTGCCTGCTGACACCTCCCTGCACTGAGTCGCGCCGGCTCCTCGACAACCGCAACCGTGAGGGTCGATACGGTGTCGGCGTGAACGAACTGCGGGTGCCAGCGGGCCCAGGGTTGCCTGACGGGCTGGTGATCCCCAACAGCGAGCTGGTCGAGCGGTTCTCCCGGTCGTCCGGTCCGGGCGGGCAGAGCGTCAACACCACCGACTCCCGGGTGCAGCTCACCTTCGACCTTGCGACCTCCACCGTGCTCACCGACAC
>JBBRIY010000122.1:0-7635 GCA_038220215.1 Propionibacteriales bacterium | reverse complement strand
ACCCTGACGACGAGCGCGGTGAACGTCGGGCAAACCTGCGTGCCCGACAGGCAGGCGCAGTCGGATCCGGTCTCATCCGGCGGATCGTCGAGCTGCCGGCCCGACACACGCCCGGCGCCGAACCCGAATCGCGGGGCAATTCCAGCACTGAGCGGGCAAGTGCCAACCGGCTTCGAACCTCCCCATCGTGGGCGCAGCCGGGAGGCGGGATGAGCTCCGA
Organism: Propionibacteriales bacterium; assembly: GCA_038220215.1. Classification (GTDB taxonomy): domain Bacteria; phylum Actinomycetota; class Actinomycetes; order Propionibacteriales; family Propionibacteriaceae; genus Propionicimonas. The sequence continues at coordinate 7,415 of JBBRIY010000122.1, read as the reverse complement.
CGACAGCAAGAGGCGGTGGGGGTGAGTTGCCCTGCAAATCAGGCCTTGTGGATTTCACAACCGGAGTGCCCGAAGGGTGTTTTCGACAGCCGTCCTGACCTGTGTGTTCCCCGGAATCTCGCCCTGGGCCGGTCACGATGGCTGCTGCTCGAGGATGGCTGCCAGGCGGGCGACCCGACCGGTGTTGTTCTCGAAGGCAGCCTCCAAGTGGTAGGGGCGTTCGGCTCGCGCCGGGTCGGGGATCGAGGAGTATCGCAGGCACCTGGCCGGCAGCGCCCTCAGCCGACCATCTCGCGTCGTCTGAGCCGTTCCCGACGCATCTGCGGGCGGATACCCCCACCCTCAAGGCGTCGGGCCCGGGGGTTGATTTCGTCGATCGGTGAAAGAAGGGATATTGCATCCCAATAGGGTGCTGAATTGGCGTGCAACACCATCCATGCTTGTCGCGCTGCGCGTGCTTGAAAGCGGATTGATCCTTGGGTCGGCTCAGGGTCGTGTTTTCCTTGGGTCAGTTGCACGAATCCCCGGGTCGAATTTCGGGCCCTCCGTCGGGCGAACCCGACCACGCCTCCCAGCCCGGGGCTGTGGCTGCGGAGGCATATTGCCTAGCCAGACGCACATTCGCTACACTCCTTTCAAGGTCACGATCGGCGTGGATACCCCCGCGGGGTAGGGTCAGGAAGGGTCAAAAAGGCCCTTACTACGCGCCACTGGCTTGTCGCACGTGCGATTAGATCGACATATGCCCTTGTCAGAGGTGGTGAAAACACACCTCATAATCCCTGGGTCGTGGGTTCGAGCCCCACCCGCCCCACCAGTGTTTCCCTTTATCAGGATGGACATTGGACTCCGACGCGAGTCTAAACGTCTTTGCGGTAGCGCAACATTCAACTATCGTGCGGTTGCATCAATGAGCGAGACCGGCCATGGCGACGCTCCTGGTCGGTGCCGGGCGCTATTGATCGGCCCGGCGACAGGTTGACGCACGCTAAGGGCACGATGGAAGCGGAATGCGGCCCGCCACCCCGCAAACGGCCCGGTCATCGCGACGCCGCCGCCTCTCACCTAGGGACTTGGACTGTCGTGGTCCACCTGTCCGGCTATTCCGGGACCCGGACACGGTCAATTAGACGGTGCGAAAGCGCAGCTCGGTCTCGAGATCCTCCCCGGAGCAGAGCAGCAGGATGTTCGAGACGATGACCGCGCCGGCCGGCACGGCGTCAACTACGCCCATCAATCTGTCAATCTCGGAAGTGTTGCGACCGCCGCTAGAAACCACCGCAGTGAAGCCGGCCTAGCATTCGAGCGTCGTCCACAGCTCCGTCGTGGCCGAGAATGCTGGCCGAACCAACGAGCAGAAGGGCGAGAGCATGGTCGGGAGATCATTAGGGGACCTGGGGCTCTCCAGGGGCCAGATCGACCACGTCGGCATGTGCGGCCCAAGTCCTTATCATTCGGTCAGGGCTAGCTCCCTTGGGCAGCGCCACCGCCAGTCGACGTTGGCTGTGTACTTCCGCCCGCGGGAGCGGCAGGCGGGCCGCCCGGTTCCTTGCCCTCAGCCGTTGGGGCGCCTTCTTCTTCTCCTGAAGGCCTAGCTCCGTCTGCGGCCTTCTCTTCCTCAGTCTTCTTCTTCGCGGCTGACGCTGCCACATCGTCCTTGGGAGTCAACTCACCACCCGCAGCAGGCGAGCCGCGTCCGGCCTCCATCGGCCCCTCCAGGTTGGTCAGGAGGCTGTTGATTGTTCCTGTCGAGGGTGCCACCCGGTCTGGCCATGGGTAGGCCGCCGGCGTTCCGTCAGCGGCTGCTGTCGGGATTTGGGGGGCGAACTTTTCGTTGGCTTCACCAGTCCTCACGGCACCTTGTACCACTTCGCCAAAGACTCCGGGAGATGGAGTGCTGGCATAGAAGTAGCTGGGCGGTCCACCCACACCCTGTTTCCGAGCGGCTTCCTCGCCCACATTATGCGGCGCCGTGGCGAACGCGAGGTAACCGCCCACGACGCCAAGAGGGTCGAAGCTGATTGGGTGCACCTTTTCCAGCACATGTTCATCCGTCGTCGGCATTTCGGTTTTTAGCCGCTCCCTGAGGCGCTCAAACCGTGTAACTGAGTCCTGCTGAAGGTCAATGGCGAGTCGGTAGAACGTTCGATAGTGATTTAAATGGGCGAGCAAGCGCTGCTCTTGGACTTCCAGCAGGCCCTCGGGCAACGAGGAGCCTGGCGCACCGAGGTCCACCAATGCCGGAATAGCACGCGATTCAGCCGCTGAAAGCCTGATCTTGCGCGCCTCCTGAATAACCTTGGTGCTTTCGTCAGCGTATTCGACTGTGAGCTTAAGCTTTTCGATGGTAACGAACGAATCCTTCACAGGTGGCGGATTCCGGAAAATCAGGGTAGTCCCATTGTAGGCGGTCAATCGTCGGTTCACTTCAATCCGGAAGGGGGGCAGCGGGCCGACCTGACCGCTGGGAAGCACCCAGTCATACGTATGTTCTTCTTCCCCTTCACTCAAGGCGATCGAGATCTTGATGCTGGAGCCCTCCCCCTCGCCGGGGTCGCTGAGGTTGACTTCTCCACGGATGCGTCGTACCTCCTGACGACTCCCGGGAAGGTCATCCGCTGGGAAAAGGCTCACGACCCGCTGGATGCCGGGTCTGTATCGGTCCGCAACCAACCGAAGAGTCTCGCGTAAATTCTCATCAAGGAGCGCGAAGTCCAATGCCCTGATGTTGAGGAAGATCTCCTTCGCATCGAATTCCGCGTGCACGCGGTCGATCGGTATGTACACCACCGGCGTGCACGCCGAAACCAGCGTGGCAACTCGCCAGTTCTTGACGATCGAGAACGTGGACAGGCTCAATGTTTGGCTTGTGGTATTCCTCAAGGCTCGGAGGCTTCGAGAGTCATGAACCGAGCTCGTGGCACGAGCATCCGCACTCCCGAGACTCTCTCGCTGAAAGCTCAGACCTCGTTGGAACTGTTCGGTCACAGTTCTCCTGATTGAATCCTGCTGCTCAGATGCGCTTCTACCAGACGACCAGCTTGCGCCCATCTGGACAGCTCCGGTTAGCGCTTCGACCAAGGTCTTTACCGGGTTGGTCCAAGTCGTCGATGTTGTCGCCTTTGCCGACCCGCTTGTGCCCGCCTGAAAGGCCCTGCCGGCCGTTTCAGCACGCATTAGGGATAGAAGAGTCTCCTGCGCATCTGAAGTCCCCTGATCCGCTTGCGTCTGGATTCCAGAGTCACTGATACCTTGAATCTGCGTCTGCGCCGCCGAAGTATCTACGGACGATCCAGCTTCAACCCGGTCCTCCCACGGACCCAGAACCTGGCTTTCGATCCAATCGTCGAGCGCCCACCCGACCGGTTCCCTCGCCACCTCGTAGTCCACAGCGACCCCAGGAATCCAACCAGATCCACGCAGAAGAGTGCTGGCGTCGACATCGAAGTAGCGGAATGTTGTCCGTTCAAGTACTCGACTCACCGGCACATCGGTTGAGGGTATAAAACCCACTCGTTCGGGACGGTCTTCTACGTCACCGGTCTTCAAAACACCTTGATATGGCTGAGCGGTAGGCCGGAAGGAGATGATTTCTGCCTGGCCCGGTGGGCCAGCTAGTGGCGCAGAACGCAGTTCCCACACGCGATCCGCATCGAGTCGAGCCAACTGGGTTACCTGGACCCTACCCTCGGTCAGAGTCGACGGATCGGGGAACTCCCACCCGCGATCGCGAATGAGCAGAACATACTGGTTTCGATTCGGCGGAGCGCTGACCTCAACCGTTTGACTGTCGATCCGCTTGCTCTCAACCCTTTCACCGTCAACGATGAGTTCGAGTTCCTTGCCGTCATCATCCTCACCATCGTCGAGATCTACCGTGAATCGAACAGCATCGTCATCCATTGGCTCCCCTAGGTCTCGGCGTCTGGCAACAACCACGGAATGACCCTCGCGTAGCACGACCGCACGAGCAATGACGATAATCACTACCTTTGTGAGCTTTCTTGCCTCGAGGGCCACGCCCACCACCAGGCGTTGAAGGTTTACTCGGCGGCTCGCTTGGTTCACGGCTTCGGCTAGACCCGACATGGCAGACAACGAGCGAACGGGCCTGCTGCACGGATAGGTGACACATGACTTGTGGCCCGAGCGTCGGCAGTGGACGACCGCTGGGGTCACGGTCGTGCTTATGCCCCTGCGTCCCGGCGTCACGCTTGAGCATTAGGCGTTGTCAGAGACGATGCAGCGGCGCTCGGATCGGGCGAGGGCTGCGCGCCAGGGTGACCGCTTCTCGGAGGTCCATCCCCCCGCCGCCACGCGGGCGACCAAACGTCATCATGGGGCCATGCCATGTGCCTTCCGCCACGCGACCGTCTGAACGCATCTGCGCCACCGACGGCATCGGGACACCGCGGGAATGTTGAACTGGGTGCCACGGTAGACCTAGAAGCCGGGGTGCCCCGCGGCGAGATATCCGTCGTCCTCGAGGCGTGGGACGACCTTCACGATCGGCTCCCTGCACAGCTCGCGTCCTCTGAACCGTTCCCGAGACCTCTGCGGGCGGATACCCCCAACCTCCAGGCGTCGGCCCCGGGCTTGATTTCATCGACCGCTGAAAAAGGGGGGTACTGCTTCCTCGAGTTCCCTTCGCGATGCTGCAGAACAGTCGTCTTCCCGGGAGACCCGCTTCTCACCGAACCGTCCACCGCCGTCTCGATGCTCCACCAATGGTGGTTCGGGCGTCCATACGCATTTGATGGCCGGGCCGCAGTGCACCTCAGCCAGTTCGCCGGGGCGCGAGAGTCGAGTCCTGGAAGCCGCGATCTCGGGATCAGCTTCGCCGAGCATGCACGGCGCGGGCGCGAGGGTTTCAAGTCGAACCTCGGCGGCTGAGGGGTCGGACACGGCCCGTGGACCGGACGGAGCGGTGAGACGGTCGTCTGGGCTGCTGACAATAGCGATGTGCGCGCCGAAGTTCGGGTGCCAAGATCCGCTGAAGTCAAGAGGTTGGCGACGATTTGTGGATAACTTCTTGGCACTGACTTGGCTTGTGGATGACGCTTTCGCACCCCAAGAAAGTGTCAGGGGTGGGTCTTAGCATTGAGTTATGGCTGAGGGATTGGTGCACGAGACGGGCAGTGATTGGCTGTCCGACGTGCGGGCTGCCCTGGCCACGCTTCGCTCCGCGCAAGTCCAGCTGGCCGCCGGACCGGAGAAGCTGAACCTGCTCAAGGAGGGGCTACAGCTGGAAGGCCAGCTGCACACCTGGCTGGCCCAGCTCTGCGCGCATGTGGACGCCGCCGAGGTGGCCTGGCAGGAGCACGGCACCTCGACGGCCACCTGGCTCGCTGATGCGGCGAACCTCACGCGGCGGGAAGCCGCCCGGCTGGTCGCTGCCGGACAAGGTCTCGCCCGGTTCGGCATCGTCGCCTCCGGTGCGGCGTCGGGCGCTGTACTGCCCGCCCAGGCAGAGGCCATCACCGGCGTGCTGGATGCGCTCCCTGACGACTTCCCCGCCGAGGTGGTCGCCCAGGGGCAGGAGCTGATGGTCGGCTTCGCGGCCACCCACAACTCCACCGAACTGCGCAGATTGAGCAGCCGATTGCTGGAGGTACTCGCCCCCGAGACGGCCGAGGAGCGCGAAGCCGCACGGCTCGAACGCGATCACCGCGCAGCCATGCGTAACCGGTACCTGAAGTTCACCTACGACCACCAAGGCTCGGTGCTGCTGAGCGGCAGCCTGCCGGTGGGCGAGGCCGAGCCGCTCATTCGGATCATCGATTCCTACGCCGCGGCCCGCAAGCGCGGGCTCGACCGCCTCGACCCGAACGCCGAGTACGTGACTCCGGCGATGAACCGTGCCGATGCGCTGCTGGCCATGGTCGCGCACCACGCCCAGGAGTCGCTGGCACCCAACCACGGCGGCGACCGGCCCAGGATCGTCGTGACGATGTCGTACGACAAGCTCGCCAAGGCCGCGGCCGACGCCGGCCTCATCAGTGGACAATTGGTCGGCACAGCCGACCCCGTGCCTGCCTCGCTGCTGCGGCAGTGGCTGTGCGACGCCGACCTGATGCCGGCTGTGCTGGGCGGGCCGTCGGAGGTGCTGGACGTGGGACGCACACAGCGCCTGGTCACGCCTGCGATCCGGGCTGCCCTGGAACTCCGTGACGGTGGCTGCATCTTTCCCGGTTGCGACAAACCTCCCAGCGCCTGCCAAGCTCACCACCGGGTGCCCTGGTGGGCCGGCGGGGAGACGTCGCTATCGAATCTCGTGCTGGCCTGCGATCACCACCACGGCATCGTCGAGCCCGGTCACGACCCCACTGCCGACCGCTGGCGGGTCGAGTTCCGAGAGGACGGGCTCCCTCACGTGCTCCCGCCGAAGAGGGTTGACCCGACCCAGCGGCCCCGGTTGCACGCCAGGTTCCTCACCCGCCTGCGCACGTGACCACAGCTGGCCCGAGAACGCGCGCCTGGAGGGAAGGAGCTACTCCACTCCCACCCCGGGCCCGAACCTGGTGACGCAATAGTCGGCGAGGCGATCGGCCAGGCTGGCAAGGACGGCTGCCCCGTGGTGCTTGGGATTCCACGCCGCGTAGAGCTGGATCAGTACAGGCCCGTGCGGTCCGATCACGCGCGCGCCGACCAGGTCGAAGCGCGGGTCGTCCGACACGACCGCGACCCCCCGTCCCGAGGCAGCCAGCGCCAGCGCCACCTGCGCGTTGGTGCACTCGATGATGTTCCCGTAAGGACGCGCGGCGGCCTCGAAGGCTGCATCCAGCAGCGCCCGCGGCTTGAACTCGGGGGTCATCACCACGAGCGTCCTGCCCGCGAGGTCGGCGATCGTCACCGCTTCTCGCCCGGCCCACTCGTCATCCGGACGCACGTAGGCCCAGATCGGCAGCGCAGCCAGCGGGCGCGAAGCAAGCTCTGCCGACGGCGGGCGGGTCACGATGGCCAGGTCCGAACCGGCCCTGAGGGAGTTGGCCGCCTCAGGCGGGTCGAGTTCCCGCACGATCGCCACCGGGTCGTCCGGCCCGAGTGTGGCGAGGAAAGGGGCAAGGACATCGGTCAGCGTCGTCGTGGGGACGGCGAGTCGCACCGTCGTCAGTCGTCCGGCGGCAAGCGCAGCGGCCGCCCGCTCGGCGGCAGCAGCTCGGGCCAGGAGGTCCCGGGCGAGCGGCAGGAACTGCTCCCCCGCCGCCGAGAGAACGAGGCGGCCGGACTGCCTGTCGAACAGTGCGATCCCCAGTCCGCGTTCGAGACCGCGAAGCTGCCTCGACAGCGCCGGCTGCGTCACATGGACGAGGTCCCCGGCCGCGCTCACAGATCCTGAGTCAACCGTCGCCGTGAAGTAACTGAGCGTCCGCAAGTCCATGCCCGGTGAGCATACCGGCGATCCACACATCCAT
>JBBRIY010000121.1:0-7684 GCA_038220215.1 Propionibacteriales bacterium | reverse complement strand
CGGGCCGCCTCTGACGATCCCAACGCCGCCCGCTGGGCCGACCGGAAGGTGTCGACCACCGGCAGGATCCACATCTGCCACGCCAAGATCTACGTCGGCACCAACCTGATCGGCCACACCCTGCACGTGATGTTCGACCAGGCAACCATCGAGATCTTCGACCACGACGGCGTCCTCCTCAGCTCAGTGCCCCACCCCGGCAAAGTTCCCGACAGCACCTCCACAGCGCTCACAATCCACCCCCGGGCAACCCGGCGCAATGAGACACAACCGTCCACAACCCAGTGAGACAGAACTGTCTACGAAGGTCCGAGACATGACAGACCGAGTTAGGAACCGTCCCCAACCTGGTCCGGACCGGATTGGGGACGGTTCCAAACTCGGTCCAGTCACTCGGCTGAGGGGACGGGATCCAGGGCGTCGGCGATGAAGGTGAGCACCGCGCCGAGGAGCAACTGCTCGCGCTCGGCGACCCGGGCCGCCGGCAGGGTCTTCGCCGGAGCGAGCGAGTGGGTGGCCCCGGGGACGGGGACGATCCGCTCCCCCGCGTAGCCGGCGTCGGCGAGGGCACGGGCGATGTCCGACGGTGTCCCGAACGGATCGGCAGCACCCTGCAGCACCAACGCGGGTCCTGCGGCCCCGGCGAGTTCCGAGACCCGGGACTTCTCCGGTTTGCCCGGCGGGTGGAGCGGGAACGACAGCAGCACCAGCCCGGCATCGGCGGCGCTGGAGCAGCGGCACGCGCACCGGGCACCGGCGCTGCGCCCGCCGACGAACAACGGGAGGCCTGCCCACAGGCCCCGCACCGCGGCGACGGCGGGCAACCAGCAACGGTCCAGGCTCGCCGGCGGGCCGGCCACCTTGCGTCCGGCAACCAGCCAGGGCTGGCGATACCGGGCGACGCTCACGCCTGAGGCGGGGAGGGCACGGGCGAGCAAGGCGAGGTCCCACGCGTCCTCGCTGCCGCCGGCTCCGTGCCCGAGGATCAGCGCTGCCAGCGGCGTGGCGGCCTCGGCGATCACGAGCTCCCCGGGGCCGTCCGGGGTGTCGACAACCAGGGTGATGCTCATGGGTCCAGAGTCTCACCGATCCGGGGCTGCAGCGTGGCATGCTGAGGCGACATCGCAGCAAGGGGCGCCGAATGGACTTCTACAACCTCTACGACCACGGGTTCGCCCGCGTGGCCGCGTGCACCTTGCCGATCCGGATGGTGCAACCGATGGCCAATGCCGAGGCTGTCCTCGCCCAGGCGCAGGAGTGCAGCGAGGCCGGCGCATGCCTCGCCGTCTTCCCGGAACTCACCCTCACCGGCTATTCCATCGAGGACCTGCTGATGCAGGACACCGTCCTCTCGGCCGTCGAGGACGCGCTTGACTGGCTGGTGCCACAGACCGAGGGCCTGGGCTGCGTCCTGGTGGTCGGCGCTCCCCTGGTCAGCCTGAACCGCATCTACAACTGTGCCGTCGTCATCCACCGCGGACGCGTCCTCGGCGTCGTGCCCAAGTCCTACCTGCCGACCTACCGCGAGTTCTACGAGCGCCGCCAGATCGGCCCGGGCGACGACGTGACCGGCGAGATCCGGGTCGCAGGCGAAGACGTCCCGTTCGGGTCGGACCTTCTGTTCGCGGCCGAAGACCTGCCCGGCTTTGTGCTCAACGTCGAGATCTGCGAGGACATGTGGGTCCCGATCCCGGCCAGTGCCGAGGCCGCCCTTGCCGGCGCGACGGTGATCGCCAACCTGTCCGGCAGTCCGATCACGGTCGGGAAGTCGGAGGAACGCAAGGTGCTGTGCCTGTCAGGCTCCTCGCGGTTACTGGCCGGCTACATCTTCAGCGCCGCCGGTGAGGGTGAGTCCTCCACCGACCTGTCCTGGGACGGCCAGACGCTCATCTATGAGGCGGGCATGCTGCTGGCCGAGTCGGAGCGCTTTCCCGCGGGGCCCCGCGCGTCCATTGCCGACATCGACCTTGGCACCCTCGTGCAGGACCGCCTGCGGCAAGGCACCTTCGACGACAACCGCCGTACCCACGCCGAGCGGGTCGGCGAGTACCGCACGGTCACCTTCGAGCTCGTCCCCGCCACCGGGGACCTGGGACTTCGGCGGCCGCTGGCCAGGTTCCCGTTCGTCCCGGCCGACGCTGCCCGCCTGGCCCAGGACTGCTACGAGGCCTACCACATCCAGGTCAGCGGGCTGGAGCAGCGGCTGAAGGCCATCGGCCAGCCCAAGATTGTCATCGGCGTGTCCGGGGGCCTCGATTCCACCCATGCCCTGATCGTGGCTGCGCGTGCGATGGACCGGCTCGGACGACCGCGCACGGACATCCTCGCCTTCACGATGCCGGGATTCGCGACGTCCGCGTACACCAAGAACAACGCCACGGCCCTGGCCACCTCCCTCGGGGTGACCTTCGCTGAGCTCGACATCACCGAGACCGCCCGCCTCATGCTGGACGGGCTCGACCACCCCTTCGCAGACGGTGACCCGGTCTACGACGTCACGTTCGAGAACGTCCAGGCAGGACTGCGAACGGACTACCTGTTCCGGCTGGCCAACCAGCGTGGCGGCATCGTGCTCGGGACCGGTGACCTGTCGGAGCTCGCCCTGGGCTGGTGCACCTACGGGGTGGGCGACCAGATGTCGCACTACAACGTGAACGGCGGTGTGCCGAAGACGCTGATGCAGCACCTGATCCGCTGGGTCATCACGTCGAGCCAGTTCTCCGACGAGGTCTCCACGACGCTGCAAGCGATCCTCGACACCGAGATCACGCCCGAACTGGTGCCTGTCGGCGAGGGTGAAACCCCGCAGTCCACCCAGGCGAAGATCGGGCCGTACAGCCTGCAGGACTTCAATCTCTTCCACATCCTGCGGCACGGCATGAAGCCGTCGAAGATCGCGTTCCTTGCCTGGCACGCGTGGCGCGACGCGGAGGCGGGCGCCTGGCCGGAGGGCTTTCCGCACGACGAGCGGACGGCGTACGACCTGGCAACGATCAAGAGCTGGCTTGCCGTGTTCTGCCAGCGGTTCTTCGGCTTTGCGCAGTTCAAGCGCTCGGCGCTGCCGAACGGTCCGAAGGTGGTGCGCGGCGGTTCACTGTCCCCGCGCGGCGACTGGCGGGCACCTTCAGACACGTCAGCCGCCCTGTGGCTCGCCGACCTGGAGAACGTCCCCGGCGAGTGACCGGGAACGAACGAGCCCGCCGGAACCTCGGTTCCGGCGGGCTCGCGTTCGTTCAGGGACTACTCGGACGGGCTCGCGACCAGCTCTTCGCTCGCAAGCGCAGCCTCTGCAGGAGCTTCGACAGCGGCCTCGACGGGGGCCGGAAACGCAGGCGCCTCGACCGGAACCTCTGCAACCGGGGCCTCGACAGGTGGCGCCTCGAACACGTCGGTCTCGACGACAACAGCCTCCAGGGGGGCCTCCGCGACAGCATCGAGCACCGGCGAATCGACGCTCTCGATGGCTTCGGGAACCGGGGTCGGCTCGACGCCTTCCGCCGCAGGCGCCGTGGAACCCGAGGTGCCGCGGGCGCGTCCCGGACGACGGCCAGCCGGCTGGCTGGCCGGGGTGCGCGTGTTGCGGCGTCCGGATTCCCGATCGCCACCGTCGGCGGGGGCCTGCGTCGCCACCGGCACGTCATGCACGTGGTAGCCGCGACCCTTGCAGGTCTCACACGGCACAGTGAAGGCCTCGGCGAGACCCGTCCCGATCTTCTTGCGGGTCATCTGCACCAGGCCCAGCGAGGTGACCTCAGCCACCTGGTGACGGGTACGGTCGCGGCCCAGGCACTCGACCAGCCGACGCAACAGCAGCTCGCGGTTCGCGGGCAGGACCATGTCGATGAAGTCGATCACGATGATGCCGCCGATGTCGCGCAGGCGCAGCTGCCGGACGATCTCCTCTGCTGCCTCGAGGTTGTTCGACGTGACCGTCGCCTCGAGGTTGCCGGAGGTGCCGGTGAACTTGCCGGTGTTGACGTCGACGACCGTCATTGCCTCGGTGCGGTCGATGATCAGCGAGCCGCCTGAGGGCAGGAACACCTTGCGCTCCAGCGCCTTGGCCACCTGCTCGTGGACGCGGAACGAGCTGAACATGTCGCCCTTGGAGCCGCGGTCCCAGTGCTCCAGCCGGGTCGCAAGATGCGGCGCGACGTGAGAAACGTAGGCGTCCACGGTGTCGTAGGCGTCATCGGCCTGGCTGTTGCCGTCGATGATCAGCGCACCGAAGTCCTCGGTGAACAGGTCACGGACGATGCGGACGGTCAGGTCGGGCTCGGCGTAGAGCTGTGCCGGAGCCTGGCCCCCCTTGACCTTCTTCTCCAGCACCTCCCACTGCGCCTTGAGCCGGTTGACGTCGCGAATCAGTTCCTCTTCGGTCGCACCTTCGGCTGCGGTGCGCACGATCACGGACGCGTCCGCGCCGATCAGCTCGTCGAGGATCGTCTTGAGGCGACGACGCTCTGCTTCGGGCAGCTTGCGGGAGATCCCCGACAGGTGGCCACCGGGTGAGTAGACGATGTAGCGACCGGGGATCGAGATGTGTGAGGTCAGCCGTGCACCCTTGGCGCCGACCGGGTCCTTGCTCACCTGCACCAGCACCTGCTGGCCCGACTTGAAGACCCGCTCGACCTTGCGGTCCTGGCTGGAGACGCCGAAGGACTCCCAGTCGACCTCACCGGCGTAGAGCACGGCATTGCGGCCGCGGCCGATGTCGACGAAGGCAGCCTCCATCGAGGGCAGCACGTTCTGGATGCGGCCGAGGTAGATGTTGCCGATCATCGAGGTTGCCGAAGCCCGGTCGACATAGTGCTCGACGAGGACCCCGTCCTCGAGCACGGCGATCTGGGAGTAGTCGTCGGTCTGGCGGATCAGCATGCGCCGGTCCACAGCCTCGCGGCGGGCAAGGAACTCCGACTCGCTCAGGATCGGCGGGCGTCGACGGCCGGCCGTCCGGCCCTCGCGGCGGCGCTGCTTCTTCGCCTCCATCCGCGTGGAGCCTTCGATGCCAGTGACCTCGTCATTGGTGGCGACCCCACGGCGGCGCGGCTCCCGGACGCGCACGACCACGTCGATCGAGTCGTCCTCTGCCTCACCGGTGTCCTCGCCGCGACGACGGCGACGACGACGGCGACGTGACGTTCCATCGCTTGCCTGCTCCTCGCCACCGTCGACCTCGGCTTCAGCCTCGGCCGGCGCATCGGGATCGGCATCATCCTCGACGCCCTCTGCGTCCTCCTCGCCCTCGGCGGCGGCTTCACCGGCGCCGCGACGGCGACGGCGGCCGCCACGGCGGCGACGACGACGACGCGGCGTGCCGTCCTCGCCTTCGCCTTCTCCGTCGTCTGCAGCTTCGTCCTCCACGTCTTCGTCCTCGGCGACCACGTCAGCGTCATCGTCGGTTTCCACGTCCGCCTGGACGGGGTCGAGCCGTCCGCCGATCGCCGCAGCGAGCGAGTCGAGCACCTGCTCGGTGTCGGTCGCCTCAGTGAGGCCGAAGGTCTCGGCCTTGACGCGGCGGCGGGTACGCGGCCGATCCTGCTGCTCGAGTTCTACGAGGCTCGCCTTGACGTCCTCCGCTGACTCCGTGCTGGTCTCTGGGTGCTCCTCGACAGCCTTCGCAGCCCGGCGACGGCGCGGCGCCCTCGCCGGCGCCTCCTCGGCTGGGGGCGGAGCGGCAGCAGCGGGGGCGTCAGCCACTGGCTGGGACGCGGCCTCGATCATGGCTTCCTGGTCCGGAGCGGCCTTCGCGCGGGTGCGGCGGGCCCGTTTGGGCGGCTCGTCTGCCTGCACGGCCGGCTCAGCGTGAACGGCCGGCGTGGACGGCACATTGGCGTGGCTGAACATGGGTGCCGTGACCGGGGCGGCGGCGGCCGGTGCCGCGACCGGTGCTGCTGCGGGCTCTTGTGCTGCTGCGGGCTCTTGCGCCGGCACGTGTGCGGGAGGTCCGGCTGGCCGGCTGGCTGCGCGTCGACGACGCGGCGGCGTGGCCGGTTCGGGCGTGGTCTGATCGGTGTTCGGTTGGTCGGAATCGAGCATTGAGCTCTCCTTAGGGCGGCGGGGGTGCCGCAAACGTGGCTGCCATGGGCAGCGAAGCTGTTCGGTCGAATGCACCAGCGCCGTCGCCCCCGCGGTCGTCTCCGTCGCGGTGAGGGTCAGCGCCGTGGTCGGTCTGTCACACCGGTCACAACAATCGAGGGCTGAAGGTCTGGATGACCACCAACCTGCAAGCAGTATTCCACACTCCCCGAATCGCAGCGGGAATGTTCGCCACCGGTGCGGGCACCGCCATTCACGCCAGCGGGTCGCCGATCCGTCCGTCTTCCCAGACGCCCTGCTCGATGCGGGTGATCAGTGCGGATTCCGCGCTCTTCAGCCCGGGACGCAGCGCCTGCAACGCCTGCACCACGTCGTCTGGCCGCACCAGCGGTTCGGTGACGAGCGAGGTGAGCCGGAAAGCCCCACCCTCTGCGACAAGGGCAAGGACTGCCGAGCGGACGTCGAAGGTGCGCAACCCGTTCTTGGTCATGCGCTGCACCTCATGCGAATCGCTCGCCAGCAACTCGTCGACAGCGCCCGCCAGCTCCGCGGCATCGACACCCCCGAGCTCGACCAGCCAGCGCGCCGCCGACAGCCGGTCGGCCAGCGAGCCGGCAGCGGCTTCGACGACGCGAACGATCACCAGCCCGTCGGGCATGGCGGCGTTCAGGCGGTCACGAACCACGTCAGGATCCAGCTGTGCGGCAAGCCCGATCTCCAGGTACTCGGCCTCACTGGCAGCACCGGTCGGCGACGCGTTGGCATAGCTGATCCGCGGATGCGGGGAGAAGCCGGAGGAAAAGGCCATCGGGATGCCCGCCCGGCGCAACGCCCGCTCGAACGCGCGGCCGAAGTCGCGGTGCGATGCGAACCTCGCGCGTCCACGCTTCGCGTACTGGACGCGCAATCGCTGGACGGGCGGGGCCTGCTGGGTCGGTGGCTGTCGTGACACGGCCGACAGCCTAACGGCCCGGCACGCCCACTACGCTGACGCCGTGATCGAGCTCCGTCGTGCCCGCGAGGACGAATGGGCGGCCGTGGGCCGGCTCACCGCCGGCGCCTATCTGGCAGACGGGGTGATGGACGCGGGCGACCCGTACTACGACGTCCTTCGCGACGCGGCGTCCCGAGCCCGGGAGGCCGACCTCTGGGTAGCCGTCGACGAACACGGCGAGCTGCTCGGCACCGTCACGTGGTGCCCACCGGGTTCGACGTACCGGGAACTGGCCGGATCCGACGAGAGTGAGTTCCGGACGCTTGCCGTTGCGCCCGCCGGACGCGGGCAGGGTGTCGGCGAAGCACTGGTGCGCCACTGCCTCCAGCTCGCGGTGGAGACAGGCTCCCGCTCGGTCGTCATCTCGACCGCGCAGTGGATGACCACCGCCCATCGCCTGTACCGGCGCCTCGGCTTCGACCGTGCTCCGGAACGGGACTGGTGGCCGCGTCCCGACGTTCGACTGCTCGCGATGGTGCGCCTCCTGCCCTGAGCGGTCACTGGTTTTCTTTTTCCTGCTGTCCGGTCAGCGCTTCGGGGATACCCGGCGGCAGCGACCCGTGGACGGCCAGGTGCCACTGCGCGAACGCCGCGACCGCCGTGGGGAGCGTGGCGAAGATGCGGTCCTCGCCCACCTTGTCGACGAACCCAGCG
>JBBRIY010000120.1:0-7713 GCA_038220215.1 Propionibacteriales bacterium | reverse complement strand
GTAGCTGATGTTGGAAACGGTACGACCCCAAGATCGTCAGCGACCCGAGGTCGTGAGCGTGGGTGAAAGAGAGCGAGGACCACTGATGAGCGTAACCGTTACCGAGACCTTGACCGCAGCCGATCGTTGCGACCGTTGCGGAGCACAGGCTTACCTTCGAGTCACCCTCAACTCCGGCGGCGAGCTTCTGTTCTGCGGCCATCACGGCAAGGCCCACTCCGACAAGCTCAGCCAGGTCGCCCTCAAGATCCAGGACGAAACCAGCAAGCTCTCCTGACCATCACTTCGCGAGGGTCCCGGGGCGTTGGCCCCGGGGCCCTTCGCTTTTCTTGCCTGGGATACTGCCGGTCATGACCGTTGACGCGATCCTCGGTGACCTGACCGTCGAACCGGCCGACGCCCTGGTGAATGCCGCCAACTCGAGCCTGCTCGGCGGCGGTGGGGTGGACGGAGCGCTGCACGCGGCCGCCGGACCCGAACTTCTGGCCGAGTGCCGGCGCGTGCGTGCCAGCCAGTACCCCAACGGGCTCGGAGTGGGACAGTCGGTCGCGACCGGAGCCGGACGCCTGCCTGCCCGCTGGGTGATCCACACGGTCGGGCCGAACCGGAATGCTGGTCAGACCGACGAGTTGCTACTGGCCGCCTGCTACACCAGTTCGCTCAACATCGCCTGCGAGCTCGGCGCGACGACGGTCGCCTTCCCTGCCGTCGGCGCTGGTGTGTACGGCTGGGACGCCACGACCGCTGCCCGGGTGGCCGTGGACGCCGTGCTCAGACACCCGAGAACCGGCATCGAGCGCGTCCGGTTCGTTCTCTTCAACCCGCCGCTCCTGCGAGCCTTCACCGACACGCTGGACGCTGCCCGGGCCTAGAGTGCGGGAATGCGGATCACCCCTTACGGCGCCTGGCCATCCCCGATTGCCGCCACAGACCTGACCGCGACGGTGGTCGGGCTCGATCGTGGTGTGGTCGACGGCAACCGCGCACTGTGGACCGAAGCGCACCCCGAACAGGGGGGACGGGTGAGCCTGTGGGCCAGTGATGCCGGCGGCGACGCGGTCGAACTGACACCTGAGGTCAATGTCCGCAACGCCATCAACGAGTACGGCGGGGGCGCCTGGGCTGCAGCGCAGGGCTGGGTGGTCTACAGCACCGCACCGTCCGGTGAGCTCTACCTGCGCGGGCCGCGTGGTGGGCGACGCCTCCTCGCCCCCGGCGGGGAGCATCGCTACGGGTGCCTGCTGCTCCTGCCGAAGCAGCGCATCGTGCTCGCCGTCCGTGAGGACCACACCGACGGCGACATTGTCACCCAGTGCCTGGTGCGCCTCGACCTGAGCACCATGAACCCTGACGGCGGCACCGTGCTGGCGGCAGGAGCCGACTTCTACGCCTCGCCCGCCCTTCGCGCCGACGGGATGCTCGCCTGGGTCGAATGGCAGCTTCCCTCCATGCCGTGGGACTCTACCCGGCTCGTCGTCGCGCCGCTGGACCACCCGGACGAGGCCGTGCAGGTGGCTGGCGGACCCCAGGAGTCGGCCGTGTTCCCCGCCTGGGCGCCCGACGGATCGCTCGTCTACCTCTCCGACGCTGCGGGGCACTGGAACTTCCACCGCTGGGATGGCGAGGGGTCCCGGCGGTTGCACCGTCACGCGTCGGACTTCTGTGGGCCGATGTGGGTGTCCGACCCTGCCCCGTACACGATCCTCGCCGATGGCCGGATCGGCTGCTCCTGGCTGGAGAACGGCGTCGGCCGGCTCGGGCTGCTAGGTCCCGGCGGGCCGGCCGGTGACTGGCTGTTGGAACCCATCGAGACCGGGGCAGTGAGCTGCAGCATCAGCGGCACCGGTGCGCGGGTGGTCGCGCTCCTGGGCTACGCCGAGCGCTCGGCAGAGCTGCATCTGCTGGACCTGCTCGGCGGCAGCGACCGGGTGCTTCGCCGGACGGCGGCGCGCGCGCTCCCGGAGGGACTCATCTCCCGGGCGCAGCCACTCACCTGGGACTCCCCTGACGGCCCCGTCCATGGCTGGTACTACCCTCCGAACAACCCCAACTGCTACGCGCCGGCTGGTGAGCTGCCGCCGGTACAGGTGTGGAGCCACGGCGGTCCGACCGCCTTCTCCGACCCCTCATTCGCCCTGCGCACCCAGTTCTGGACCACCCGCGGCATCGGCATCCTCGACGTGAACTACTCCGGGTCTTCGGGCTACGGCAGGGCCTACCGTCAACGACTCGCCGGTCGCTGGGGCATCGTCGATGTGCGGGACTGCGTGGACGGTGCTCGGGCGCTGGTCGAGGCAGGCCTGGCCGACCCGTCACGATTGAGCATCCGTGGTGGCTCAGCCGGGGGCTACACGACGCTGGCCGCGCTGACCTTCACCGACGTGTTCGCCGCCGGCATCAGCCTGTACGGCATCGGCGACCTGGAGTCGCTGACCACGAGCACCCACAAGTTCGAGTCGGGCTACAACGACTGGCTCATCGCGCCGTGGCCGGAGGGCCGCGAGACCTACCGGGAGCGCTCCCCCATTAACCACCTCGACCAGCTGAGCTGTCCGATGCTGATCCTCCAGGGACGGCTCGACAAGGTGGTTCCGCCCGACCAGGCGGAGGCGATGGCCGCGGCGGTCCGGGCGAAGGGCCTCCCGGTGGAACTGATCTGGTTCGACAACGAGGGTCACGGGTTCCGCAGCTCCGAGAGCATCATCGCAACCGCGCGGGCGGCGCTGGCCTTCCTCGGCCGCGCCCACGGCTTCCTTCCCGCTTGATGGCGACCCATGTGGTCTGGGACTGGAACGGAACCCTGCTCGATGACCTGCACTGCTGCGTCGGGGTGGCCAACACCTTGCTGGGTGAGTTCGGCCTGCCGCTGCTGGACGGCGTCGCGGCCTACCAGTCGAAGTTCCGGTTCCCGATCATCGCCTACTACGACGAGCTCGGGTTCGACATCTCCGCAACCGGCAACTTCGACGCTGCCGCACGCCGCTTCCTGGAGCTGTACTCAGCAGAGGCGGGCAGTTGCGGGTTGCACGCCGACGCGCGCGAGGTGCTGCAACAGCTGCATGCTGCGGGTCTCCACCAGGTGGTGATCTCGGCGTCCGAACAAGGCAACCTGCGGGCGCAACTGGCTCCGTTCGCGCTGGAGGACTGGCTGGATGGTGCCCTTGGCATCCAGGACATCTATGCCGCCTCCAAGGAAGCGCTGGCCCGGCAATGGCTCGCTGAAGCCGTCGTCGACCCTGCCGACGTGGTGTTCGTCGGCGACTCCGAGCACGACTACGAGATCGCGGCGGCCCTGGGCGCGGGTTGCGTCCTGTTCAGTGGCGGCCACCATGCCCGGGCACACCTGGCCACCCTCGGGGTGCCCGTGGTCGACAGGCTCTCACAGGTGCCGGCTCTGGTGCTCGCTTCCCGATACCACCGCCGTTAGGGCCGACGCCGGCCACCGGGCGGCATCAGGGTCTTCGGGACGTCGGGTTCCGCAGCCTTCTCTGGCACGAACCCGGCGGTGACCAGCTGCGGCGTGATGCCGCGGGTGTCGCGGCGGAGCCGCTCCTCCAGTGTCCCGGCCACCCGGGTCAGACCGGAGTTGATGGCGATGTACATCACGGCCAGCACGATCATGGTCGGGATCAGGTTCGCGAAGGCCGTGGACAGGTTCGTGCCGGCACGCAGCAGCTCGCTGTAGGCGATCATCGAGCCCAGCGCTGAGTCCTTGAGGATCACCACCAGCTGGCTCACCATGGACGGCAGCATCGCTGTGATCGCCTGCGGCAGCTGGATCGTCGTGAGCGTCCGCAGCGGCGTCAGCCCGATCGCCAGTCCTGCCTCCCGCTGGCCGCGCGGCAGCGAGTACACCCCGGAGCGCACGAGTTCAGCCAGGACGCAGGAGTTGTAGACCGTCAGGCCCACCACTACCCCGAACAGTGGCAGGACCGCTCCGCCGATGCGCAAGGTGTAGATGCCGGCGTAGTACGCGAACAGCATCATGGTGAGTACGGGTACCGACCGGAAGAACTCGACGAATGCTCCGCAGGCCCAGCGGATCCAGCGGTGCCGGACCAGTCGTCCGATGCCCAGCAGAAGCCCGAACACGATGGAGAGCACCACCGAGATCACCGCGGCGACCAGTGTGCCGAGCAGGCCGGGCAGCAGGTAGTTCGTCCAGGCGGACGCGGTGAAGAAGGGCTGCCACTTGGCCCAGGCGAGCTGGTTGTTGGCCGGGTCAGCCAGCCGGAACAGGACGAAGGCGACAACTCCGAGGAGGATGATCCAGGCTCCGACGGCCATCGCCCGGTGGCGGACGCGTGCGCGCGGCCCCGGGGCGTCGAACAGGACCGAGGGGGCGCTCATCGCTGCACCGACAGGCGGTTCGACAGCCAGGTGAACAGGACCCCCACCGGCAGGGTGAGGACGACGAACCCGGTGGCGATGATCGCGAACACCCAGTACAGCTGGGATGGGTTGAACTCGATCATGTTGCGCATCAGGTAGGACGCCTCCGCCACCCCGACCGTCGCGACGACGGTGGTGTTCTTCGTCAGCGCGATCAGGGTGTTGCCCAGCGGCGCGACGGCGCCACGGAAGGCCTGCGGCAACACCACGTGCCGCAGCGTCGGACCGAACGCCAGCCCGATCGAGCGGGCTGCCTCTGCCTGCCCGACCGGCACGGTGTTGATCCCGCTCCGCAGCGCTTCCGCGACGAAGGTCGCGTGGTAGACGGCGAGCGCCACCACGCCCCACCGGAAGCCGTTGTCCACGATGAACGTCGGTGAGTCCGCTGCGGCCAGCGTGATCCGCAGGGTGTTGGAGATGCCCAGAGAGCACAGCGCAACGAGCAGGGTCAGCGGCGTGTTGCGAAAGGCCGTCACGTAGCCGGCCCCGAACTTCTGCAGCACAGCCACCGGGGAGACCCGGCAGACCGCTATCACGGTGCCGATCACCAGGGCCCCGAGGCCTCCCCACAGGGTGAGCTGGATCGTCACCCAGAAGGCACCCAGCACGTTGTACTGCGCGAGCAGGGCTGCCAGGTCGTTCACGTCCGTCTGACTGTCAGGTCAGGCGCAGGCGTCCGGCGTGGGCGGGTTCACTGAGGCATCAGGCTTGAAGCCGGACAGGCCGACCGTCGCGTCCAGGGCCTTCTGCCAGGACCCGTCGGAGACCATCTTCGCCAGCGAGGTGTTGATCGCGTTGCAGAGCTTCGTGTCGCCCATCTTGATCCCCACGCCGTACCGCTCCGTGCTGAACGTCTTGCCGACCACCTTGAGCTTCCCCGCGTACTGCGGCTGGGCTGCGAAGCCGGCGAGGATCACGTTGTCCGTGGTCACCGCGTCGATCGAGCCGGACGCCAGCGCCTCGACGCACTTGGAGTAGGTGTCGTACTCCTGCAGCTGCACCTGGTTGGCGATCGTGTCCTGGATCTTCTTCGCCGACGTCGATCCGGCCACCGAGCACAGCTTCTTGCCGTTGAGTGCCTCCGGGCCGGTGATGTCGGTGTTGGCGGTGGCGACCAACAGATCCTGGCCGGCCTGGAAGTACGGCCCGGCGAAGGACACCTTCTTCTTGCGGTCGTCGGTGATCGAGTAGGTGGCGAAGATCATCTTCACCTGATCGCTGGCCAGGAGCGTCTCGCGCTGGGCCGACGGGGTCTCCTTGAACTCCACCTCGGTGTAGCCCAGGTCCTTGGCCACATAATTGGCCACCTCGACGTCGAAGCCGGTGTAGCCGGCGCCCTCCTTGAGCCCGAGGCCCGGCTGGTCGAACTTGATGCCGATGATCACCTTGCCGCCGGTACCGGGGTCACCGCCGGCGGGGCTGCCTGCGCAGGCCGTCAGGCTCGCGCCCAGGATTACCGCCGATGCTGTGGCCGCGAGGGCCTTGAGGTAGTTCATGTCCACTCCTTCGGTTGCCGGTTTCAGTGGGTGAGGATCTTGCTCAGGAAGTCCTTGGCCCGTGGCGTTGCCGGGTTCGTGAAGAACTCCTCAGGCGTGTTCTCCTCCATGATCAGGCCGTCGGACATGAACACGACCCGGTCGGCGGCCTTGCGCGCAAAGCCCATCTCGTGGGTGACGACGACCATCGTCATTCCCGCCCGGGCAAGGGTGACCATCACGTCGAGCACCTCGTTGACCATCTCCGGGTCGAGGGCGGACGTGGGCTCGTCGAACAGGATCACCTTGGGCTCCATCGCCAGCGCCCGTGCGATCGCCACCCGTTGCTGCTGACCCCCGGACAGTTGCGCAGGATACTTGCCGGCCTGATCGGACACCCCGACCCTCTCCAGAATCTCGAGGGCACGCGCCTCCGCGTCCGCCGGCTTCAGGCCCCGCACCTTCGTGGGTCCCAGCGTGACGTTGGCGAGCACCGTCTTGTGAGCGAAGAGGTTGAACGACTGGAACACCATGCCGACGTCGGCGCGCAGCCGGGCGAGCTCCTTGCCCTCCTCGGGCAGCGGCACGCCGTCGATGGTGATGCTGCCCGACCCGATGGTCTCCAGACGGTTGATCGCGCGGCACAAGGTCGACTTCCCCGAGCCGGACGGGCCGAGGACGACCACCACCTCGCCCTTGTGGACAGTGAGGGTGATGTCGTTGAGGACGTGCAACTCCCCGAAGTGCTTGTTGACCTCCGTGAGCACGACGAGTGGGTCTCCCACTGGCGTGTCCGGGGTTGCGATCGGGGCTGTCATCTACCGAACGTAGCGGCAGCCCCCGCCGATGGCGAGGGCTGCCGTACGTATCAGAATTACGCCCCGAACACGGGCGTGTCGATCAATCCAGGTAGTCCCGCAGCACCTGGGAGCGGGACGGGTGACGCAGCTTGCTCATCGTCTTGGACTCGATCTGACGGATCCGCTCACGCGTGACGCCGTAGACCTTGCCGATTTCGTCGAGCGTCTTCGGCTGGCCGTCTGTGAGACCGAACCGCATGCTGACAACGCCGGCCTCGCGCTCGCTGAGGGTGTCCAGCACGTCGTGCAGCTGCTCCTGCAGGAGGGTGAAGTTGACCGCCTCCGCCGGAACGACAGCCTCGGAGTCCTCGATCAGGTCGCCGAACTCGGAGTCGCCGTCCTCGCCCAGCGGCGTGTGCAGCGAGATCGGCTCACGACCGTACTTCTGCACCTCCACGACCTTCTCCGGGGTCATGTCGAGTTCCTTGGCCAGTTCCTCCGGCGTCGGTTCCCGTCCAAGGTCCTGCAGCATCTGCCGCTGCACCCGGGCCAGCTTGTTGATGACCTCAACCATGTGCACCGGGATGCGGATTGTGCGGGCCTGGTCGGCCATGGCGCGGGTGATGGCCTGCTTGATCCACCAGGTTGCGTAGGTGGAGAACTTGTAGCCCTTGGTGTAATCGAACTTCTCGACCGCACGGATCAGGCCGAGGTTGCCCTCCTGGATCAGGTCGAGGAAGAGCATGCCTCGACCGGTGTACCGCTTGGCCAGCGAGACGACGAGGCGCAGGTTCGCTTCGAGCAGGTGGTTCTTGGCGCGGCGTCCGTCCTCGGAGATCCACTCCAGGTCGGAGACGGCTTCCGCGGTGGACTTGCCCTCGTTGACGGTCTCCTCCGCGAACAGGCCGGCTTCGATCCGCTTGGCAAGCTGGACCTCCATCTCGGCGTTCAGCAGGGCGACCTTGCCGATCTGCTTCAGGTAGTCCTTCACCGGGTCGGCGGTCGCACCGGCGACCATGACCTGCTGCTCGGGCTCGTCGGCATCG
>JBBRIY010000119.1:0-7729 GCA_038220215.1 Propionibacteriales bacterium | reverse complement strand
GGGCCACCGGCCATCACGATCAGCTTCTGCCAGGTCTTCTTCTGGTAGAACAGCCGGTTGTCGGCGACATCGGTGGGGGTGATCTCCTCCCACTCCGCTGCGCGCGCGGAGTCCGCGAACTCGGCAAGGCGCGTACGCCGGGCGGGCCTGCCCTCAGCGGGCGGCGGGTACATGCCGAGCAGGCGAACGTAGCCGCCGAGCGGGAACCATTTGACGCCGTACTCGGTCTCGCCGCGCGTGGTCGACCAGATTGTTGGCCCGAAGCCGACGAAGTACTTGGGCACCCGGACGCCGAAGAGCTTGGCCGGCACCATGTGCCCGATCTCGTGCAGCCCCACCGAGACCATGATCAGCGCGAAGAACGCGATCGCGAACCCGATGACGATGAGGGTTTCCATTCAGTACTCCTGATTGATCCGCTTGGCAGCCTCTGTGCGAGCCCAGGCGTCCGCCGCGAGCACCGTGGCCACCGTCAGCGGCCCCGTCGCCGGCAGCGAAAGGTGGGTGTCCACCACGTCGGCTATCACGTCAACGATGCCAGGGAAATCCAACTGCCCGGCGCAGAACGCGTCCACGCAGGTCTCGTTGGCTGCGTTGTACACGGCAGGGGCCAGTCCCCCGACCTGGCCGCAGCGCCGGGCCAGTTCGACAGCGGGGAACGCGGTGCCATCGAGCGGCTCGAACGTCCAGGTCGCAGCCTTCGTCCAGTCACAGGCTGCCGCGGCGTCCGGGAGCCGCTCCGGCCAGGTCAGGCCGAGGGCAATCGGCAGGCGCATGTCCGGCGGCGAGCACTGGGCGATGGTGGAGCCGTCGCAGAACTCGACCATGGAGTGCACGATCGACTGCGGGTGCACCACCACCTGGATCGCCGCCAGGTCGACGCCGTAGAGCAGGCCGGCCTCGAGCAGTTCCAGGCCCTTGTTCACCAGGGTGGCCGAGTTGATCGTGATCACCCTGCCCATCGCCCAGGTGGGGTGTGCCATCGCCTGCTCCGGCGTGACGTCACGAAGCTGGTCGCGGGTGCGTCCACGGAACGGCCCGCCGGACGCGGTGAGGATCAGGCGGCGCACCTCGTCGGCCCGTCCGGCGCGAAGCGCCTGTGCGAAAGCGGAGTGTTCGGAGTCGACGGCGACGATCTGACCGGGGGCGGCGGCGTCGGTGACCAGGCGCCCGCCGATGACGAGGGACTCCTTGTTGGCAAGGGCGAGGATGGTGCCGGCGGCAAGGGTGGCGAGGGTGGGTTCAAGGCCGGCTGCACCGGTGATGCCGTTCAGCACCACGTCGGCATCGATGGCCGCGAGGCGGGTCGCCGCGTCCGGACCGGCCCACACCTCGATGCCGGGAAGCCGGGATGCGACGCGGTCCGCGGCGTCCGGGTCACTCACCGCGACGATGTGGGGGCGCAGGGTGCGCGCCTGCTCGACGAGCAGGTCGACCGACGAGCCGCCGGCGGCGAGGCCGGTCACCTCGAAGCGTTCGGGATTGCTGGTGATCACGTCGATCGCCTGGGTGCCGATCGAGCCGGTACTCCCCAGAATCACCACCTGACGCATGCCGGCCCAACCTCTCGCTCGCGACCCACTCCGGCAGCCTATCCGCCCCGACCGAGGTGGCTATTGTGCAAAGGGACGCAGGCAACGAGGAGAAGGGAACGCCGATGCCGGAGATCGAGTCACTGGCATCCTTCGACGCGCAGCTGGCCACGACAGGGACCCTGGCTGGATGCTCCGTGCAGTCCCTCGATCTGACCGGACGCAGCGACCAGCTCCTCGCCACCGGCGTGGCCCACGCCGTCTTCCTCGGTTGCACCCTCTCCCCCGGTGTCGAGGCACGCCTGGAGGCCGGCGGCGCACTCGTGTTCCCCAGCCTTCCCGACCTGCCTTTCAATCCGTACCGGTCCGGGTTGTACACCGCGGACGAGCTCTATGCCGGCCTCGAACGCGGCCACCGCTACACCCTCGACGCCCGTGTCTTCCGCTGGTGGCGCCATGTGGGCCAGCACCGCAGCCTGACCAGCGAGCTGGCCATGACCCTGCACGACCACGCGATCACCGAAGCCCTCAACGACCTCGCACTCGCCGGCGCGGTCGGGGTGATGGGGGGCCACCAGCTGGTGCGTGGCTCGGCGGGCTACTCCGACGCCGCCGGCCTGGGATGGGCCCTCGCAGCCACCGGCCGGACGGTGCTCAGCGGGGGCGGCCCGGGAGCGATGGAAGCCGTCAACCTCGGCGCTGCGCTCGTCGGGCCGGCGTCCGACCTGGTCGCCGCCGTGGGGATGCTCGCCAAGCGTCCGCGGTTCGCAGATGATGTGGCGTCCTGGGTGGGGACCGGGCTCGCCGTGCGTGAGCGGTTCGACCTGTCGGGGCGCAGCTACGGCATACCGACCTGGCTGTACGGCCACGAGCCCCCGAACGTGTTCAGCGCCGGGATCGCGAAACTGTTCTCCAACGCGATCCGGGAGGACGTCCTGCTGCGCCACGCCTCCGGCGGGCTGGTCTGCCTGCCCGGAGCAGCCGGCACCGTCCAGGAGGTGTTCCAGGCGGTCACGCCCCGGTTCTACGTCGTAGACGGCCAGCCCGTGCCACCGCTGGTGCTGGTGGGCGTGGACTACTGGACGCGGGTGCAGCCGGCATGGCCGCTGCTGACCAGCCTCGCCCAGGGGCGTCCGATGGCAGCGGCGATCCATCTGGTCGACACGGTCGGAGAGGTCCCCGCACTGGTGGGCTGAGCCCCACCCGAACCCATCAGCTGCTGATCAGGCCGTGGCGCAGGAAAGTCAGCTGGATCCCGTCCTCATCCACGCCGGTGGTGACCTCGTCGGCGATGTCCTTCACCGGTTGCGGGGCGTTCCCCATCGCCACCCCGACGGCCACGTGCTCGAGCATCTCCAGGTCGTTGTAGCTGTCACCGATGGCGATGGTGTCGGTTCGATCGACGCCGACGTGCGCGAGGAGGGCATCGATCCCGGTCGCCTTGTTGACGCCGGGAAGCATCAGTTCGCCGCTGGTGGGCCCGAACAGCGGCACAGAAGACGGAATGACGACGAAGCTGCCGGCGAACTCCGTCTGGAGCTCGTCGAACGTGACGTCGGAGAACAGGTAGATGACCTTGGTGATCACCGTGGCGTAGGGATCGGCGTCGACCTTGATGGCGTCGATGAATCCGAAGAGCCCGCTCTCGAGCTCGGCGCGGACCAGTTCGTCGGTGACCGAACCAACGATCAGCCGGCGCAGCCGTTCCTGCACCTGACCGGTGGCGTAGATCCCGTCGTTCGCCTGGAGGTAGATGTCGACGTGGTGCGACCCGAAGAAGTCCAGGACGTGCCCGACGTCCTGCCCGGTCAATCCGCGGTGCACGAGCACGTCCTCGCCCACCTGGACGAAGGCCCCGGACGCGGCGACGAGCCCGTCAAAGCCGATGTCGCGGATCTCGGGCCACAGCTCCGCGGGCGACCGGCCGGTGCACAGGAAGACACGGTGCCCATTGGCGCGGGCTTCGCGCACAGCCCGTTGTGCGCTCTCAGGCACCAGTCCGCCCTCGTTGACCAGGGTGCCGTCCACGTCGAGGAAGACCGCCTTGGTGTTCACCACGTCCGCTCCTTCGCCGCGCTCCCGTTGCACGATCGTCCCGCATCTGGGCGAGAAATGGGCAGTTGACGACTGCCAACGGGTCGTCTAGCCTCGTTGTCGAGCAAACGCTCAACAGGGTTGTTACCCACTTCGGGGCAAGACCTGAGACGCACCTGGGGTGCCTCTCGGGTCTTTTTGGTTTTCTGCCCCAGTGAGTACACGCGGGGAAGGATCGACAATGACGTCCACAACTCAGCCGAGCACCGCAGAGGACATCGTCGACAAGGTCGGTGGCCCGGGCAACATCGTGAGCCTCACGCACTGCGCCACGAGGCTCCGCTTCGAACTCAAGGACGCAGGCCAGGTCAACCAGAAGGACGTCGAGTCCATCAAGGGGGTCCTCGGCGCCGTGCCGCAATCCGGTGACCGGTACCAGGTGGTCATCGGCGGCGGGGTCCAGACGACCTTCAACCAGATCATGAACCTGCCGGAAATGGCCTCGGTCGGCAAGGGCGTCAGTGACGCGGACGTGAAGGCCGCCGCCCGCTCCAAGGCCCGCGGCAAGGTGGCCTGGCTCGACAGCTTCTTCGAATACCTTTCCGACTCGTTCCGTCCGCTGCTGGGCGTATTGCTGGGCGCGTCCCTGATCATCGCCTTCGCCGCGGTGCTGGACGCCTTCGGCATCATCGACTTCCGCGCTGCCGACAAATCGGCCGGCTGGGTCTTCTGGGACGCCATGTGGCGCGGGGTGTTCTACTTCCTGCCGATCATGGTGGCCTACAACGCGTCCAAGAAGCTGAACATCGATCCGTGGGTGGGCGCGACGATCATGGGGGCACTGATGACCCCTGAGTTCATCAGCCTCTCCGATACCACGCGGTTCCCTGACACCGTGTGCACCACCAGCGCGCTGCTGGGCACCGAGTCCTGCGTGGCCAACATCTTCGGCCTTCCGATGCAGCTCAACGGCTATGGCGGCCAGGTGTTCGTGCCGCTGATCATGGTGGCGGTGCTCGCGCTCGTCTACAAGGCCCTCAACAGGATCTTCCCGGAAAGCATCCAGATGGTGTTCGTGCCGTTCTTCTCGATGCTGATCATGGTCCCGGTGACCGCTTTCCTGATCGGCCCGCTCGGTATCTGGATGGGCAACGGAATCGGCACAGGACTGGCCTGGCTCAACACCAGCGCCCCGCTGGTATTCGCGATCATCATCCCGCTGATCTACCCGTTCCTCGTGCCGCTGGGCCTGCACTGGCCGCTGAACGCCCTCATGCTGGTGAACATTCAGACCCTTGGCTACGACTTCATCCAGGGCCCGATGGGTTCGTGGAACTTTGCCTGCTTCGGCGCTACCGCCGGCGTGCTGGTGATCGCCATCCGCAACCGGAACATGGAGATGCGTGAGGTTGCGACCGGTGCACTCGCCGCGGGCCTGCTCGGCGGCATCTCCGAACCGTCCCTGTACGGCATCCACCTGCGGTTCAAGCGGATCTACCCGCGCATGCTGGTGGGCTGTCTGGTCGGCGGCCTGATCACCGGCCTCCTCGGCGGCGTCAAGACCAACGCCTTCGCCTTCACCTCGCTGCTGACCATCCCGGTGTTCAGCCCGATCTGGGTGTACGGCATCTCCATCGCAGCCGCGTTCGCGACAGCGATGATCCTGGTCATCATCTCCGACTACCGCACCCCGGAGCAGAAGGCCGACGAAGAGGCCGAGCGGGCCCAGGCCGACGCCGACCGCGCGGCGGAGAAGGCCCGCAAGACCGGTACTACGACTGCCGTCGCTGCAGCACCGGTCGTCACCGCTGCCGCCGGCGGCGGCGTCGCCACCCTGGTGAAGACCGACGTGGTGCTCGCACCGGTTGCGGGCAGGGTCGTCGCGCTTGCCGACGTTGCGGACAAGGTGTTCGCTTCCAAGGCGCTCGGAGACGGCCTGGGGATCGTCCCCACCGACGGGCACATCGTTGCGCCGGTGGCCGGCCTGATGGTGACCGTCGCCGAAACAGGCCATGCGTTCGGGATCAAGACCGACGACGGCGTCGAGGTGCTCGTGCACGTGGGCATCGACACCGTCCGGCTGGAGGGCAAGGGCTTCGATGTCCACGTCAGCAAGGACCAGCGTGTCGAGGCCGGCGACCCACTCGCCCGGGTGGACCTGGACGCCGTCAAGGCCGCCGGTTACGACACCACAACGGTGGTGACCGTGATCAACACGATGGCGATGACGTCGGTCGCACCGCGGTCGACGGTCGATGTTGCCGCTGGTGACCCGATCATCGACGTGACCCCCTGACGGGCGCGCCCTTGATCGCCTCCCCCAACGGCGCGACACTGGGCTGAAATGGAGTTGTTGCGAGTATTCAACAACAACCTCGTCCTTGCCCTGGACGAGGCTGGACGTGAGGTGATCCTGACCGGCCGTGGCCTGGGGTTCCAGGCCCGGCCGGGTCAGGCCGTCGACCCCACGCGGGTCGTGCGAGTGTTCGTGCCGGCAGATGGACGCGATCCCGACCACCTCGCCCAGCTCCTCTCCAGCATTCCGCCCGAGCACATCCTGCTGGTCGGTCTGGCCCTTGCCGACGTCGGGCTCGACAAGCTGTCGAGCAATCCGGCGCTGGTCATCGCCCTTGCCGATCACGTCAGCTTCGCCCTGCGGCGTCTCTCGGTGGGCATGGACCTGGAGTATCCCCTCCTGGCCGAGGTGCAGAACCTGTACGCCGAGGAGTACGCGGAGTCCAAGGCCCTGCTGGCTGCGATCAACTCACGGAGCAAGATCCAGCTCCCCCAGGATGAGGCTGTGGGGCTCGCGCTGCACCTGGTCAATGCCGGGTTCGCCACCGGCGACCTCTCCTACACGTACACCATGACCGGCGTCATCCAGCAGATGGTCGCCGTGATCGAGCAGACCTACGGCATCGGTCTCGATTCGGGCAGCGTCAGCGTCGGGAGGTTCATCACCCACCTGCGCTACCTCTTCGTCCGCATCCATCAGCACAAGCAACTCGACCAGAAGCATTCCACCATCGGCGTCGCCATTCGTGAGGCCTACCCGCGGGAGGTCGAATGCGCCCTGCGGCTGGCGGGTCTTCTCGAGTTGCGCCTGGGGTCAGCCCTCACCGAGGACGAGATCTCCTACCTTGCACTGCACATCGCCCGCGTGGCGGCTGACCAGGCGTGATCCCCGGTTCTCCCGAGAACCACGCTGGGGTGGGTCAGCGGCCTTGTGCGGCCTCAGGTCGAGCAGCCGCCGGATGGTGGTGTTCAGGTCGGTCTGGTCGGTGAGGCCGACGATCCTGGCTGGGCCCGGACCGTGGCCGGATCGAAGGGAGCCGCAGCGAAGAGCGCCGCGAGCGGTCCCCCGCCGCAAAGGCGGTTGGCTGAACCAGGGAGGCTGAGGTCGAGTGACGGGGCTGCGGAGGCGAGCGTTGTGGCGGCGAGCGCGACGGCGACGGTGGCGATCGACACGCGGGCAATGCGGTTCCGTGTGCTGGATTCCATGAAGGGGTTCCTTCCTCGGCTATGGGGGTGGAACTATCACAACAGCGCCGTCCCAACACCACACGGCCAGAGGGTGAACGCGGCATGACGGTCCACAGGCGGGCACCATTGACGGGGGTTCCTGCCGCCAGCCCCAGTGGTCGTCGAGAAAGAGGAGTCATCGTGAGTGAAGCCAGCGTGAGTGACAACGTCGCCGCCCATCGGTTCGAAGCCCGCGTCGACGGCAGGCTGGCGGGGTTCGCCGAGTACCAGCTCACTGACGAGCTCATGGTCTTCACCCACACCGAGGTCGAGCCGGCGTTCGAGGGTCAGGGCGTCGGCTCGGCCATGGCGCGCTTCGCCCTGGATCAACTGAGGAGAGACGGGACGCGCAAGGCCCTGCCTGTCTGCCCCTTCATCAAGGTGTGGATCGAGCGGCACCCGGACTATTTGGACATCACCTACGGCGCCCGCTCCTCGCGGGCTGACTAACTGTTCTGCATCGCGTCCTGCTCGCGACACCGCGAGGGACTGTCAGCGAGGGACTGTCAGAGGGGCCTGTTTTAATAGGACACATGTTCGACTATGTGGATGTGTCGGGTCTGGACGCCAGTGCGGCGCTCGGTGTGCTGGAGCAGGCCCAGGCGGCGAAGCGGCAGGCCGAGGTGCAGGAAGCACTCGCG
>JBBRIY010000118.1:0-7777 GCA_038220215.1 Propionibacteriales bacterium | reverse complement strand
GAGGCAGGAAGTCCTCGTACACCACAGGCTCGCGCACCACGGAGCCGTCCACGAGCGCGTAGGCGAAGTACGCGAGGCCTCGCTCGGCCAGGCCGGCCTCGGTGGCCGGGAAGTCGCGCCGCCACACGTCGACCTTCGCGTCGTGCCGTTCCTGCGCGGTCTCCAGACCCCGTCCGGCCACCTCGGCGACAGCTCGGTCGTACAGCTCGCGCCCGGCCGGGGTCAGGGCGAGGCCGCGCGCCTCGACCTCGCCGAACCGGACCCGGAGCGCGTCGTGAGTCACCGACCCGCCGGGCAGCCGGAACGCCCGCGGCTCGTCCAGTGCGCGGAACGAGGTCTGCCGCAGCAGGACATCGGGCCCGTCCCAGGCGGGCGGGCCCTGGATGTCGTCGATCATCGTGATGCCGCGGCCGCTCATCCGGGCGTACAGGTCGTCGATGTCGAGCACCCGCGGCGTGAGGTGGGTGATGTGGGTGGTGGGCACGCCGCCGATGTCGGCGGCCACGCCTGAGATCGCCGAGAGCCGGGCGTACCAGGCCCGGTCGACCGGCTCGGGGGAGAGCTCGAAGCACGTCGTCGCCAGCCGGAGGAACTCCGCGGCGTCCGCATCGGGCAGGCCGCCGTCGGCCTCGGCGCGCTCCGCGAGGGCCAGGACGTCCGGCCCGAACAGGGTCCGCTGGGCGAGGAACGCGTCCAGCTCTGTCTGCAGGCCGGCGTCGAAGTAGCGCCGGTCGTCGGTGACGAGCACGGAGGTGAACACCCGGAACGGGTTGATCGCCAGCGCGTCTGCCGTGATCGGACGGAAGGCCGTCGACACGATCGGCAGCGAGGTGGCCTCGGTGCCGCGCAGGTCGTAGAACCCGACCGGCTCCATCCCGAGGGCCGCGAACACTTGCGCCACTTGCCGGAGCTCCGCGGCGGTGCCGACGCGGATCGCCCCGTGCCGCTCCGCCGTCACGCGGTCGATCCGTCCCAGCCGCTCGGCCCGCACCGGGTCGGCGGCCATGGCGTCCGCGTTCACCTGCGTGGAGACGTCCACCAGCGTGTTGTAGGCGGGCACCTCGGTGCCGTACATCGCAGACAGCGAGCGCGCGAACCCCGCGCGCAGGTCATGCGTACTGAACATGGCCGTCCCGGTCACGGTCGTTCTCGACCAGGGTGACCGCCCGATCGAGGGCGGCGAGCGCGATCTGGATCGTCTCGCTGCTCACCGTCAGGGCGGGCCTCACCCGCAGGGACCGATGCCCGCAACCGAGCATGATCACCTTCTCGTGGTCCATCAGGACGTTGAGCACCCGGTCGCGGACGTCGCGGTCGGGCATCGTCAGCGCACACATGAGCCCGAGCCCGCGCGGGTTGGTCAACAGCGGGTGGCTGACGGCCAGACGCTGCATGCCGTCGAGCAGTTCGGCGCCCCGCACCTGGGCGGCGTCGAACAGGTTGTCGGCCTCGATGACCTCCAGGATGCGGCGCGAGCGCACCATGTCGGTGAGGTTGCCGCCCCAGGTGGAGTTGATCCGGGACGGGACGTGGAACACGTTGTCCGGCACCTCGTCGACGCGTCCGCCGGCCATCACGCCGCAGACCTGCAACTTCTTCCCGAACGCAACCACGTCGGGTTCGACGCCCTTCCACTGGTAGGCCCACGGCTTGCCGGTAAGGCCGCCGCCGGTCTGCACCTCGTCGAGGACGAACAGCGCGTCGTAGCGGTGGCACAGGTCCTTCATCGCGGCGAAGAACTCGGGACGGAAGTGGTGGTCGCCACCCTCGCCCTGCACTGACTCCATGATGAAGCAGGCGACGTCGTGCGGGTTGGCCTCGAAGGCCTCCTTCGCCTGTGCCAGGGCGCGCGCCTCGTAGGCGGGGACGTCGCGCTCGTCGGCGATCCACGGCGATTCGATCCGGGGCCAGTTGAACTTCGGGAACCGGGCCACCTTGTTGGGGTCGGTGTTGGTGAGCGACATGGTGTAGCCGCTGCGTCCGTGGAAGGCGCCGGTGAGGTGCATCACCTGGGTGCCGAGATCCGGGGAGATGCCGTGGGCCTCGTTCCAGCGGCTCTTCCAGTCGAAAGCCACCTTCAGGGCGTTCTCGACGGCCAGCGAGCCGCCCTCGATGAAGAACAGGTGGGGCAGGGCGGGGTCGCCCATCACCCGGCTGAACGTCTCGACGAACCGGGCGAGCGCCACGGTGTAGACGTCGGAGTTGCTGGGCTTGTTGAGAGCGGCCTCCAGCAGGTCGCGTCGGAAGTCGGCGTCCTCGGTCAGCCCGGGATGGTTCATCCCCAGGGCCGAGGACGCGAAGAACGTGAACATGTCCAGGTAGCGTTCGCCGGTCGCCTGGTCGATCAACCAGGATCCCTGCGACGCCGTCAGATCGAGGACGAGCGGTAGCCCGTCGACGAGCATGTGCTGCGCGAGGAGGTGGTGTACTCCGGAAGCACTCGGATTGGTCGCCATGATCGGAGCATAGGGGCGCCGGTGGGGCCTCGGTAACCCCGCAACGACCTCGTTACCCGAGCGCCAGCCAGACGGTGGTGTCCGTCGGCACCGAGCCGTCGACGAGCATGCCGGACGCGACCAGTACCTCGGCCCCACCAGGGAGCTCCACCGGTTCCCCGGAGATGTTCACGAGGCAGCCGAAGCCGGGTTCGCGGGTGAAGTACAGGACCCGGCCCGGGTACGTGTCGCCCCAGGCCAGGGTGCCGTCCCCGAGCGCGGGGTGGTTGCCGCGGACAGCGAGCGCGCGCCGGTACAGGGTGAGCGTGGAGGCAGGGTCCCCGTCCTGCGCTGCGGCGCTGAGCGCGGCCCAGGCAGTGGGCTGTGGGAGCCACGGGGTGGCGTCGACCCCGAAGCCATACGGCGCGACGGTGCCCGACCAGGGCAGGGGAACGCGGCAGCCGTCCCTGCCCTTGATCCTGCCGTTCGTGCGGAAGAAACTCGGGTCCTGGCGGGCGGCGTCGGGCAGGTCCTCCCACTCCGGCAGGCCGAGTTCCTCGCCCTGGTAGATGTAGGCCGTCCCGGGCAGCGCGAGTTCCAGCAGGGCCGCTGCCCGTGCGCGGCGCCGCCCCAGGTCGGTGTCGGTGGGCTGGGGATAGAAGTACTCGGCGAAGCGGTGCAGCCATTCCTCCGGCGGCCCGTCGAGCGTGAACGGCTTGCCGGTCTCCGGCTTGCCGTAACGGGTAACGACCCGGGTGCAGTCGTGGTTGCCGAGCACCCAGGTGGTGGGTGCTCCGACGGTCGCGTGGGCGACGAGGTTGCGGTCGATCATCGCCCGCAGTGAGCCCGCCTCCCACTCGCACCACAGCATGTCGAAGTTGAAGGTGGTGTGCATGCGGCCCGGATCGACGAAGCGCATCAACGCGTCCAGGGGTTTGGTGTTGGCCTCACAGACGAAGATCCGCTCGCCCAGATGCCGGTCGCCATAGCTGTCGGCGATCTCGCGCCAGTGCCGCTGGATGGCGTCCAGCTCGGGCTGGTTCCACCACGGGTGGCCGGGGTAGAAGCTGGCAATGCCCAGACCTGTCGTCGGATCGATCGGGGTGTCGGGGTAGCCGGCCTGCTTCCCCAGGCCGTCGGCGACGTCCACCCGGAGGCCATCGACGCCGCGGTCGAACCAGAACCGGATGACGTCGTCGAAGAGCTCTCCCACGGCGGGGTTGGCCCAGTTCCAGTCCGGCTGTTCGGGGGCGAAGACGTGCAAATACCACTGCTCCGTGTTCGAGTGCTCTGGTCCGTCCGGGCCGACCACCCGTTCCCAGGCAGGCCCACCGAACAGCGATCCCCAGTTGTTGGGCGGCAAGGAGCCGTCGGGCCCGGTGCCGTCGAGGAAGTGGAACATCGCGCGTTCCGGGGAGCCCGGACCCGCGGCCAGCGCGGCCTTGAAGGCCGGGTGCTCGACCGAGGAGTGGTTGGGGACGAGGTCGATCAGCACCCGAATGTCGCGCGCATGGGCACCGGCAACGAAGTCGTCGGCGTCGGCGAGGGTGCCGAAGGACGGGTCGATGTCGCAGTAGTCGGCCACGTCGTAGCCGCCGTCAGCCATCGGGGAGGGATACCACGGACTCACCCAGACAGCGTTCACTCCGAGGTCACTGAGGTAGTCGAGCCGCTCGATCATGCCCCGGACGTCTCCGGTGCCGTCGTTGTTCGCGTCGGCGAAGGAGCGCGGGTAGATCTGGTACACGACGGCGTCGCGCCACCAGGCGCGTTCAGTGCTGGTCACACCGGAAACATTAATGGCCCTCAGGTGCGCGGGAAATCCGACGATGCGCGGACGATCAGCTCCGGCTCGAAGAGGGTGTGCGGAGTGTCGGTGAGCAGCAGGTCGGCCGCTGCCCAGCCCAGCTGGCGCATCGGCTGGCGGACGGAGGTGAGTGGGGTCATCAGCTCGGCGGCCAGGTAGAGGTCGTCGTAGCCGACAACGGCCATGTCGGAGGGGACGGAGAGCCCGCGCAGTCGCAGTTCCCGCATCGCGCCCAGCGCGGTGATGTCGTTCATGCAGAAGACCGCTGTCGGCCCCCAGCCGGTCTCGAGAGCCTGGATGAGGCCCTGCTGGCCGTCGTTGGCCGTCAGTGCGTGCAGCGTCACCACCGTCAGGACCTCGGAAGGGTCCAGGCCTGCGGACTGGATCGCGTCCACGGCGCCCTTGAGGCGGTGACGGGTCTGCTGCAGTTCCTCCGGGCCGGCGAGGAAGAGGATGCGACGGTGTCCCTGGGCGAGCAGGTGGGCGATCGCCTGGCGTCCGCCGGACACGTGGTCGACGCCAACGGAAGCATGCTCATGGCTGCTGGAGTCCATGAGTACGGAGGGAATCCCGAGCCGGCGAAGGGCTGACAGTCGGTCCTTGGTCGTCGACATCGGCGTGACGAGGACGCCACGGACACCCTGCTCGGCCAGGAGCCGGAGGAAGCGTGCCTCGCGGCGGGGGTCATCATCGGAGGAGCACAGGATCAGGGTGTGGTCGTCGACGGCCAGCCGGTCCTCGATGCCGCGGGCGAGTTCGGTGTAGTACGGGTTGCCGAGGTCCATCACGATGGCGCCGACGGTGCGGGAGACACCGGCGCGCAACTGCCGTGCGGAGGCATTGCGGTGGAAGTTCAGCTCCTCCATGGCCTGCTCGACCTTGGCGCGCGTCTTGCCCGCCACGGACTCCGGCCTGTTGAGCACGTTGGAGACCGTCCCAACGGACACCCCGGCGGCTGCGGCCACGTCCTTGACGCTGGCTCGCTGTGGGGTCATGGAAGCCTCCTTGTGCTGCGGAATCGGCTCGAGCATAACGAGTGGCCCCGATCAGAGGGTGGAGTTTCGCTGAACTGCATGAATCGATTCACCAGCCTCGCCCGCCGCAAGCGTCCGAAGGCGAGGTTCCAAACCCGGCCCCACCGCTGCCCGGACCAGATTGGGGACGGTTCCAAACTCGGTCCACCGACGGGGGGTGGTCGACCCCCCGCTGGGGGTGGACCGAGTTTGGAACCGTCCCCAATCTGGTCCGCGACTGGCCTACACCTGAGGTGAACCGGGGGGACCGTCCACGGCGTTCAGCGGCGGTAGGTGATGGTGCCCTTCCAGAGGGTCGCGACCACCGGGTCGGGCAGGTCACGGCCGTGGTACGGGTTGTTGCGGGCCCGGGACGCGGACGCCCCGCCGTCGACCACCGTGCGGGACGAAGGGTCAACCAGAACCAGGTTGGCCGGCTCGCCGGCCACCAGCGGACGCCCCTGGCCCGAGACGCGGCCGATGCGTGCCGGGGCTGCCGCCATCCGGTCGACGAGGGTCGGCCAGTCCATGCGTCCGGTGTTCACCATGACGTCGATGACCACGGCCAGCGCCTGCTCGAGACCGATCATCCCGGGCAGCGCCACGTCGAAGGGGTGGTCCTTGTCCTGGCGGGCGTGCGGGGCGTGGTCGGTACCGACGGTGTCGATGGTGCCGTCGGCGAGTGCTGCCCGCACGGCCTCGAGGTGTTCGGAGGTCCGCAGCGGTGGGTTCACCTTGAAGGTGGTGTCGTACCCGGAGACCAGTGGGGTGTCGAGCAGCAGGTGGTGCGGGGTGACCTCAGCTGTCACCTGGATGCCGCGTGCCTTCGCCCACCGCACCACGTCGACGCTCTCCGCCGTCGAGACGTGGCAGACGTGCAGCCGTGAGCCGGTGAGTTCGGCCAGCTGCACATCGCGGGCGACGATCACACTCTCTGCCTGCGACGGCCACCCGGGCAGCCCGAGACGCCCTGACCACTCTGACTCGTGGCAGCAGGCCCCGGGCCCGGCGAGCCGGGTGTCCTGCGAGTGCTGGGCGATGACGCCGTCGAACGACGTCACATAGGTCAGCGCGCGGCGCATCATCAGCGAGTCGTCGACGCAGCGGCCGTCGTCGGAAAACACCCGGACGCCGGCGCTGCTGGCGGCCATCAGCCCCAGCTCGGCGAGTTCTGTCCCGCCGAGTCCCTTGGTGACCGCGCCGACCACGCGCACCTGGCAGTGGCCGTCGCGCTCGCCCAGGGCCTGGACGTATTCGGCGGCCTCGGCGGTGTCTGTGACCGGGTCGGTGTTGGCCATGGCGTGCACGCAGGTGTACCCGCCACGGGCAGCGGCCGCGGTACCGGACGCGACCGTCTCCGCGTCCTCACGTCCGGGCTGGCGCAGGTGGGTATGCAGGTCGACCAGCCCGGGCAGGGCGAGCAGCCCGTCGGCGTCGAAGCGTTCGACGTCGGACGGCGCGGACGCCGGGTCGGCCAGCAGGCCATCGGCCACGTACAGGTCGGTGTGGGTGCCGTCGGCGAGGCTCGCCCCGGTGATCAGCAGGCGGGTCCCACCACTACTGAATGTCACTGCATTGCTCCTTCGTCCGAACCCAGTAGGTGGTACAGCACGCTCATCCGGACGGCGACGCCGCCGGCAACCTGGTCGAGGACCAGGGAGTTCGCGGCATCCGCGGCGGCGCTGGAGATTTCCACGCCCCGGTTCATCGGCCCCGGGTGGCAGATCGCCGCTCCCGGCTTCATCGCTGCGAGCCGGTCCTCGGTGAGGCCGTACCCCTCGGCGTACTCGCGCTCGGTGGGGAAGAATCCGCCGGCCATCCGCTCCCGCTGCACCCGCAGCATCATCACGATGTCGGCGTCGGCGAGCGCTGCATCGAAGTCACTGGTGACCGGGCAGCCCCAGGCCTCCACCCCTGTCGGCAGCAGCGTCGGCGGGGCGACGAGCACCACCTCACCGCCGAGGGTGCGCTGCAGCAGCACATTGCTGCGCACCACCCGGGAGTGCAGCAGGTCGCCGACGATCGCGATCTTCTTGCCGGCGAAGCCGTCGGACCCGATCGACCGGAAGTGGTGGCGCATCGAGTAGGCGTCCAGCAGTGCCTGCGTCGGGTGCTCGTGCTGGCCGTCGCCAGCGTTGATCACCCGTGCCTGCACCCAGCCGGCCACCTGGTGGACGGCGCCAGAGGACGGGTGCCGGATGACGAAGGCGTCCACGCCCATGGCGTCGAGGGTCAGCATGGTGTCGCGCAGGGATTCGCCCTTGGAGACCGACGAACCTTTCGCCGACACGTTGATGGTGTCGGCCGACAGCCACTTGCCGGCGATCTCGAAGCTGGACCGGGTGCGGGTGGAGTCCTCGAAGAACAGGTTGATCACGGTACGCCCGCGCAGCGCGGGCAGCTTCTTGACCTGGCGGCGCTGCACGTCGTGCATCTCGGTGGCCGTGGCGAAGAGGTCGGCGATCTCGTCGGCGTCGACGTCGTCGACCGACAGCAGGTGGCGGCGCATCAGCGCTCCTCCC
>JBBRIY010000117.1:0-7793 GCA_038220215.1 Propionibacteriales bacterium | reverse complement strand
ACACCTATTTCCGGCGCTCTGAGGACGAGTCGCTGCGCAGTGGGGAGCTCGACGAGGAACTGGGCAGGCCACCAGTCACGGCTTTGACGTGTACGCGAAGGTGTTCGGAGACCCCCACGACGAAACCCCGGACCCGGCTGTAGCCAGGCCCGACCAGTCAGTATCTGATCCGGCCCAGCGCCGACCCGCTTGGACAAGGAGAATCATGAACATGGACGTTTACCTGGTTCGTCACGGCCGTACCCAACTCAACGCTGCCGGCCTGCTGCGAGGACACCTCGATCCCCCGCTCGACACCGTCGGAAAGGCTGAGGCACGCGATCTGGGGTGGCAGCTCGGCGAGGTCGGGGTGTCCCGCATCGTGTCCAGCCCTCTGCTCCGGGCCCGGGAGACCGCCGACCCGATCGCGGCCGTCTCCGAGGTGGCCGTCGAGATCGACGACCGGTTCATTGACCGGGACTACGGGGTGTTCAACGGTCGCGCGTGCGCGGACGTGGCTCCCGGATTCGGCAGCCTGGACGAAGCGCCCGGCGTCGAACCTGCTGTCTCCGTGGCCACTCGCGCCGAGGCTGCGTTGGAAGAGCTGGTTGCCAGCACCGACCTGGGTCCGCTGGTGATCGTCACCCACGACGCGGTGATCCGGCTGCTCCTCGACCAGGTGCTGCCGGCCAGCGAACACCACGGGCACGTGCCGCAACGCACCGGCTGCTGGAACCTGCTCCGGCACAGCGACGCCGGCTGGACACTGGCCGTCGTCGACAGCAAGGACGACCCGGTGGACCCGGCCCTCACCCATTAGTCACGACCCACCACTGAGCCCCAAGCGAGGAAGAGCGCGTGTTCTTCCATCGCGTACCGCAACCCAGCCCGCGGCGCATGGTTCCCGTCGCCGGGCACCCGCTCGTCGTGGGGATCACGCCCGGCCAGTCCGAGCTCGTGGCCCTGACCGCCGCCGCGTGGGCCGACGCCCTCGGGTCGGTGCCCATCTACTTCGGCTTCGTCGACCAGACCCGGATCGTCGATGAGGAGTACGCCGATGGCACGGTGCGCCATTCCGAGCTCGACCCCGACCTTGCGGACGATTCCTGGCAGCTCCGGGAAGCCCAGATCCAGCAGTTCCTGACCGAAGCCCTGTCTGAGCACAGGGGCCCGTGGGAGTTCCGCTACCTGGCCGGGCGGCCGGATCGGGCCCTGACGCACCTGGCGCGGGCCGTGGATGCGTCGGCGATCATCGTCGGCGCCCGCCACCCCCACACCACGGAGCGGCTCCGGGAGTTCCTCTCCGAATCGGTCGCGCTGCACCTCAGCCGTCACCAGCACCGGCCTGTCCTGATCGTCCCCGTGAAGGTCGTCGACTGGAAGGCACCCACGCCGTGGTAGGCCAGCAACAGAACTGGTCGGGCGACCACGTCGCCCGACCAGTTCTCTGCAGGTGAACGGACGCGTTACCGGTTCAGCCCATAAGCGAGGTGCGGGTTGGCAGCCTGGATCTGGATCAGCCGGTTGTACTTCGCAACACGCTCCCCGCGGGCCGGTGCGCCGGTCTTGATCTGGCCACAGCCGGTCGCCACCGCCAGGTCGGCGATGAACGTGTCCGGGGTCTCACCGGAACGGTGCGACACCATCTGCCCGTAGCCGGCCTCATGACAGATCCGCATAGCCTCCAGCGTCTCTGTGACGGTACCGATCTGGTTGACCTTGATGAGCGCAGCGTTGGCGATCCCGTTGGCGATCGCGTCGGTGATGATGGCCGGGTTGGTGCAGAAGTTGTCGTCACCCACCAGCTGGATCCGGCCCCCCAGGGCTGCGGTGAGCTTCTTCCAGCCCTCGGTGTCGGCCTCGCCCAGGCCGTCCTCGATGCTCCAGATCGGGAAGGCGTCCACCATCGCCACGTAGCGTGCGATCATGTCGTCGCTCGTGAGGGTCTGGCCGTTGACGAGGTAGCTGCCGTCAGCCTTGTTGAACTCCGAGGCGGCCGGGTCCAGGGCGATCGCGACGCCTTCCATCCCCACCGGGTAGCCCGCGTCACCAATGGCCGAGACGATCAGGGCCAGCACCTCTTCCGGCTGGGCAAGGTTCGGAGCGAAGCCGCCCTCGTCCCCCAGGCCGGTCGCGTGACCGGCGGCGGAGAGACGCTTGCGCAGGGCCGCGTAGACCTCGGCACCCGCACGCACCGCTTCGGCCATCGACGAGGCCCCGATCGGGGACACCATGAACTCCTGGAAGTCCAGCGGGTTGGGCGCGTGCGCGCCACCGTTGAGCACGTTGAAGCACGGCACCGGCATCCGGGCGGGCCGGCCGAAACCGGGCAGCCACTCGTACAGCGGCTTGCCCTCGGACGCTGCCAGAGCGCGGGCAAGGGCCATCGAGGTACCGATCAGGGCGTTTGCGCCGAGACGGGCCTTGTTCGGCGTCCCGTCCAGGTCCCGCATCGCCTGGTCCACCTCGGCAAGGTCGGTCCAGCTGCGGCCGGCCAGTCCCTGGCTGATCTCGGTGTTCACGTTGTTGCAGGCGGTCAGGACGCCGCCGCCACTGAAGCGGGCCGGGTCACCATCACGAAGTTCCACCGCCTCACGTGTTCCGGTGGACGCACCGGAGGGCACCCCGGCCTCGGCAACGACGCCATTGGCAAGAGCCACGGTCACGTTCAGGGTCGGGCGACCCCGCGAATCCAGAACCTCAATCGCCGATACGCGGTCAATTTCGAAAGCCACAGTTGGTCCCTTCCAGTCCTGTTCACACGCCCGCCATGAGCGGTGAAGAGGTGGGTGGCCAGCCGTTGACGGGTAGGGAGCTCGTGGGATCCCACCCTCGACGTGAGCCAGACACGCACCGGGTAGGGACCGTTGGCCGCAGAATCGCGACAGTTGGTTCGGGCGAGCCCCACCGCCCACGAAAACACTACTCTCAACGTCCGCTAGTGTTGCGACCGGAGTGTCGGGAAGCCTGGTCGACGACAACTTTGGCACACGCCGAGGGTCCGATGAGGCAGGAGTCAACCCATGCGCGCACGTGACATCGCAGAGCCCTATCCGGTGGTAGGTCTCGACACACCGGCACTGGAAGCAGCATGCCTGATCGCGCGGGACCGGCTGCCGGGCCTGGTCGTCACCGACCGGGACGGCGCCCCGAAGGCGATCCTCCCCGCGTCCGAGGTCGTGCGGTTCATGGTGCCCGAATACGTGCAGGCCGACCCGACCCTGGCCGGCGTCCTCGGTGAGGTGCCGATCAAGGAGATCAGTGCCCGGCTGGGTCACGCCACCGTGGCCGACCTGGTATCGGCACGTCCGGTGGACCTCGCGGTGCTGAAGGCTGACGACACCGTGGTGGAACTGGCCGCGATCATGGCGCGCCTGCGCAGCCCGCTGTGCGCCGTCGTCGACGGGCGCACCATCCTCGGCGTGGTGACCGCCGCCCGACTACTGGAACTCGTCTGCGGGGACGACCTCGGATGATGATCTTCGCGATCATCGTCTTCTCCATCGTCTATGTGCTGATCGCTACCGAGCGGATCAACCGCGTGGTGGCCGCGCTCGCCGGCGCCGGGGTGATCCTCGCTGCG
Organism: Propionibacteriales bacterium; assembly: GCA_038220215.1. Taxonomy (GTDB): domain Bacteria; phylum Actinomycetota; class Actinomycetes; order Propionibacteriales; family Propionibacteriaceae; genus Propionicimonas. The sequence goes on along the minus strand of JBBRIY010000117.1, from coordinate 4,231 downwards.
GGAGTGGTGGCCTCTGACGACGCCTTCTTCTCCAAGGAGACGGGCATCGACTGGAACGTCATCTTCCTGCTGTTCGGAATGATGGTCATCGTCGGCGTCCTTCGCCAGACCGGTGTCTTCGAATACGTGGCCATCTGGGCGGCCAAGAAGGCCAAGGGTCGCCCGTTCCGGGTGATGACCCTGCTCTGCCTCATCACGGCTGTTGCCTCGGCCGGGCTCGACAATGTGACCACCGTCCTGCTGATCGCGCCGGTCACCCTGCTCGTGTGCGAGCGCATCGGCGTCCGCCCGGTGCCGTTCCTGATCGCCGAGGCCCTCGCGTCGAACATCGGTGGAACCGCCACCCTGGTGGGAGACCCGCCGAACCTGATCGTGGCCAGCCGTTCAGGGCTGGGCTTCAACGACTTCCTGATCAACCTCGGCCCGATCGTGGTGGTGATGCTGATCGCCTTCGTCGCCCTCTCGCGCTTCCTGTTCCGCAAGGACTTCACCGCCGATCCCGAACAGGTGGCCAAGGTGATGGAACTGGACGAACGGGAAGCCATCCAGGACCGCTCGCTGCTGATCCGGAGCCTCATCGTGCTCGCCCTGGTGCTGGCCGGCTTCTCGCTGAACGGCGTCCTGCACCTGGAGCCGTCGGTGGTGGCACTGCTGGGGGCGGGGTTGCTGGTCGGCATCAGCGGCCTGCGTCCACAGACCTACCTGGTCGACATCGAGTGGGAGACGCTGCTGTTCTTCGCCGGCCTGTTCATTCTGGTCGGCTCCCTGGTCAAGACCGGCGTGATCGAACACCTGGCGGCGGGGCTGGTAGCGGCCACCGGCGACAGCGTCCCCGTTGCGATGATGCTGATCCTCTGGGGCTCGGCCGCACTGTCGGCGATCGTCGACAACATCCCCTTCGTCGCCACCATGGCCCCGGTCGTCGACCAGCTCGTCAATGGCAGCGGGCCGTTCGCCGGCAAGAACGGGCTGTGGTGGGCCCTGGTGCTCGGGGCCGACCTCGGTGGCAACGCCACCGCCATCGGCGCCAGCGCCAACGTGGTCGTCGCCGGGATCGCCAAGAAGAACGGCCACCCGATCTCCTTCTGGGAGTTCACCCGTTACGGCGTCGTCGTCGCAGTGGTCACGCTGGCCATCGCCACCCCGTACCTGCTTCTGCGCTTTTGATCGCGGGTCGGCGTCAGCCCGGCTCGTGTGACCTGATGAGCCCGACCGGGCAGTGCGCGTGCGCGATGACACCCCGGATGGAGCCGCCCAGCATGGCCCGCTCGTGATGGGTGCCGATGATCAGCAGGTCGACGGCTGCGCTTGTTGCGACGAGCGCGGCGACTGGGTCACCCAACTGCACGTCGACGTCCACCTCGACCCCCGGGTGCCCGGAGCGAACACCCTCGAGCTGATGCTCCAGGCCCGCGCTCGCTGACTCCACAAACGCCTGGCCCTCAATGCCGAGGGTCTCAGGGACGACGTGGACCACCCGGAGCCGTGCTCCGCGCAGCTTGGCCTCCGTGAATCCCCACTCCAGCGCCGAGCTGTGCACCGGCCAGGTGCTGACGCCGACGGCTACCACTCCAAGTCCGCCCGTCTCCAGAGGCGTCGATGCTGCGGAGATGACGACCACAGGGCACTTCGCATGAACCGCCACCCACACGCTCGTGGAGCCGACGAACAGTCGCTCCAGACCTCCCATCGCGCGCCGTCCGACCACGAGCAACTCCGCTGAGCCGCTGAGCTCGGCCAGGGTTTCTCCCGGCGGGCCCAACCGCACCTCGCTGGTCACGCGTCCTGCCGGGAACCCCTCGTCGGCCAGGACGGCCAGGGCCTGGGCGATCGCGGACTCGCCGAGCGAATTCAACATCTCCTGCGTGGACACCAGTTCCCAGAGACCACCGATGGGAGCGGCATAGTCGACGACATTGACCACCCACAGGTCGGCCTCCTTCGCGAGGGCCTCGTGCATCGCGTAACCGACGGCGCGAAGGCCGTCCTTCGAACCATCAACACCGACAAGAATCCGGGCACGATTGGCCTGCGGATCCGCCTTGCTCTCACTCGGACCCATACCTCAATTGAACACCCTGTGGGCCGGGGCCGGGCCAGCCGCGCAACATTGACAGCCTCGCTCGGCAGGGTCGCGGCTACTGCGTGTTGTCAGCCGTCTGAAGCTGCCACATGGTTGCGGCGATGCCGGCCGCGAAGGTCGCCGCGAGGACGATCAGGCTGCCGACCGGCACGCTCTCGACGGGGATGCTGACGGAACCGACGAGGATCGGCACGATCGACCAGGGGAACCAGGGCGCCCACCCGGTGTGCCCGACGACGTTGCCGACCAGCAGCATCCCGAGCGCGAATCCGACCGGCGCCAGGTAGCCCCGCGACCAGACCGTGACCAGCGAGACCACCGGCGCCAGCAGGTAGGAGATGCCGGCAACCAGGAGCAGGTTCCCGAGCAGGTTTCCGGCAGCGAGCCAGGTGATGCCCGGCAGTCCCAGCGCGAGGCCGACGACGACAGCCTCCACGTAGACCACGACCACGATCAACAGCCACCACAAGGCTGCGACGAGCAGCTTGGCGATCACGAACAGCGAACGCGGTACCGGCAGGGTCAGCATGACCTTCGCTGTGCCGTCGCTGTACTCGCGGCCGAACACGTAGGCGGCCACGAAGGCCAGCAGCAGGGTGCCACCCAGGCCGACGATCAGGGTGAGGAAGGAGGCGTACGACGCCCAGGTGGCCTCGATGCCGCTCACCGTGGCCTTGGTGCCGAGCAGCCCGAACTGGGCGGCGCGCCCCGGGTCCTTGATGATCCACATGAACAGGGCAAGGAACAGCGGCCCGGTCATCAACGAGCCGAGCGTCACCCAGGGGGCGATGGTGCGGCGCAGCTTCAGGAGCTCGCCGGTGAACACGGCTGTGAACATCACGACCCCCCGCCGGTGCGAGCCAGGAAGTAGCGTTCGAGGTCGAGGGTGAGGAGCGCGTCCGCGCGCTGCTGTTCGGTGAGCTGTTCCGCGCTGAACGCCCGGGCCGCGGCAACCAGTGCCTGCCGGTCGAGTTCCTCGACCAACCGGCCGTCGTGGACGATGCCGATGCGGTCGGCCAGGTGCGCCACCTCCGTCAGGATGTGCGAGGACACGAACACGGTGGTGCCGTGGTCGTCCACCAGCGAACGCAGCAGTTCGCGGATCTCCACGATTCCGGCCGGGTCGAGGGCATTCGCGGGTTCGTCCAGCACCAGGAGCTCAGGGGCGTGCACCAGTGCCCGCGCCAGCCCGAGCCGCTGCTTGTTGCCCAGCGAAAGGTGACCGGCCCGGCGATCCACGACGGCGCCGAGACCAAGTTGACCGATCACGTCACCGACGCTGCGGGTGGGGGCGCCGGTGAGCCGGCGATGCAGCTCGAGGTTCTCCCTGACCGTCAGGTTCGGGTAGGCGGTGGCGGTCTCGACCAGCGAACCGACCCGCCGCAGCCACTCCGGCCGGCTCGCCCGCACCGGACGGCCGAACACCCGAACCTCGCCGGCGAGTGGCCGGATGAGCCCGAGGATCATCCGGATGGTCGTGGTCTTGCCAGCCCCGTTGCGGCCGAGGAACGCGTAGATCTCGCCCTGGCGCACTTCCAGGTCAAGGGCTTCGACGGCGGTCACGTCGCCGTACCGCTTGGTGAGGCCACGGGTGGTCACCACCGGATCGCCGCTCACGTCGACACCTGTACGCCGAGAGAGCGAAGCGCCAACGTCAGGGCATGATGCAGGGCCGCCGGCAGGTCGACCATTGGCGTGCCGGCACGTTCGACGCCCTGCAGGCCGCCGAGGACGAACCACGCGGCGGCCTCGGTGTCGGGCACGGCCATGGAACCCTCCGCCACCCCTTGGGCGACGATGTCGGCCACCAGCGTGAACATCCGACGGGCAAGCGGCTCGGTGAGCCGGTCGTGCAGCGCCTGGTTCTCCGGCCGGTGCAGCAGTTCGGCGATCGACAGGTTGGCTGGGTCACCGGCGAGGTCACCGAGTGCTCCCACGAGGCTGCGCAGCCTCTCCGGGGCCGGGCATTCCCGTCCGGCGGTGGCCGCCTCGAGGGCGATCCCGATCTCGGCAACGAAACGCTCCGCGACCGCGAGGACCACATCGTCCTTCGAGTCGAAGTACAGGTAGAACGTGCCCTGGGCGATCCCCGCGGACGCGACGATGTCGGAGACCGCGGTACCGGCGACGCCGCGCTCGGCGAAGACC
>JBBRIY010000116.1:0-7858 GCA_038220215.1 Propionibacteriales bacterium | reverse complement strand
GCGTCGGCTGCTCCAGTGGTACTCCTCCGGTTGCTCCACCAGGCCGGCCTCTACCGGGTTGTTCCAGACGTAACGCAGCAAGGTGACCAGGTGCGCATCCTCGTCGACCGGCACACTCTTGAAGCGATCCTGGAACAGGTGCCCGACGCGGTCGTACTTCCTGTTGAACCAGCCCGCGTATCGCACGCCGAATCTCCGAACCGTGCAGCCGATCGGCTCGATCCCTGAACGCAGCACAAGATGGACGTGATTGTCCATGAGGCAATACGCCAGGATCTTGTACTCGGACGCGTCCCCGGCCGCCTTCAGCGCAAACAGGAATCGCTCGCGATCCTCGTCTTCAAGAAAGATGACGTCGCGATTCACTCCCCGCAGCATCACGTGATAGATCCCCGACCCAGACAACTGCCGTGCCCGACGCGACATGATCCGTCCTCCGCTCATCCGTCCAACGCGCCGAGCGTAAGCAGCCTCGGACACGGAGGGGGAGGGGTCAGGACGATCTGTGGAAAACTCCTGCGAGCAGCGGATGCCCTGTGGACGACGGGATCGATCCTCCGCTGGACCGAGTTTGGAACCGTCCCCAATTTGGTCCAGACAGCTGGACCGAGTTTGGAACCGTCCCCAATCTGGTCCAGACAGATGGACCGAGTTAGGAACCGTCCCCAATCTGGTCCGGGCTAGCGGTAGTGCGCGCCGGGGGGCGCGGACTCCAGCCAGCTGAGCAGGCCGGTGAGGGAGGCGACGGCCATGGCCACCTCGACGGAGCGTCCGTCGCTCAGCTCGAGGCACAGGATCCGCTGGTCGTCGTAGAGCAGGACGGACTCGATCGGATCGGCCTCGCGCTGTGCGCCGGCGTGGGACTGCGACCGCGGAAAGATCATTCGCGGACGCAACGAGACCGAGAACGCCCGGAACCATTCCAGGTTGTCCCCGGAATAACGCGCGACGCCGAGCACCCATCCGGTGCCCGGCGTCTCGGTGGACAGCCGCACCGAACAGTCGAAAAGCCCGCCCTCGCGCGAGAGCCAGCGACGGCGGACCCCAAGGAAAAGCAACGGGACGAGCAGGAGGATGACCAGGATCAGCGCCACCAATTCGGTGATGCCCAGCCAGTCCATCCGCGCTCCCCCGGCCGTCGGTTACTTGGACTGCTGGGCGAGGTGCGCGGCCCGCACCTGGGCCTGGGCTCGCAGGTAGTGCTGACGGGTCTCGTCGTCCAGCTCGCCCGCGTTCAGCCGTTTCTCGGCCGCTGCGAGTTCGTGCTCCGCGGCCTTGAGGTTGATCTCCTTGGCCACCTTGGCAAATTGCGACAGCACCGAGACCCGGTTGTCTGCTACCGAGATGAAGCCGCCGTCCAGGGCCAGTACCTCACGGTTGCCGTCCGCGGTGAGGACCTCTGCCGCGCAGGGCACGAGGGCTGCCAGGAAGGGCTCGTGCCCGGGCAACACGCCGAGATCACCCTCAGTGGAACGGACGATGACGCTCAGTGCATCGCCCTCCCACGTGATGCCGTCGGCAGAGACGACCTCGACCCGCAGCACATCAGCCACGTCAGGATTCCTTCTGGATGCGGTCCCAGTTCGCCATCACCATGTCCATGCCGCCGACGTTGAAGAATGCCTGTTCCGCGACATGGTCGACCTCGCCGTCGCAGATCATCTTGAACGCCTCGATGGTGTCCTTCAGCGGCACCGTCGAACCGGGGACGTTGGTGAACTTCTCCGCCATATAGGTGTTCTGGCTGAGGAACTGCTGGATCCGCCGGGCACGGGAGACGATGATCTTGTCCTCCTCGCTCAGCTCATCGACACCGAGGATGGCGATGATGTCCTGGAGTTCCTTGTTGCGCTGCAGGATCTGCTTGACCCGGGTCGCGGCGTCGTAGTGCTCCTGGCCGATGAACAGCGGGTCCATGATCCGCGAGGAGCTCGACAGCGGGTCGACGGCGGGGTAGAGGCCACGCGAGGCGATCTCGCGGCTGAGCTCTGTGGTCGCATCAAGGTGGGCGAAGGTGGTGGCGGGCGCCGGGTCGGTGTAGTCATCCGCGGGCACGTAGATCGCCTGCATCGAGGTGATCGAGTGGCCGCGGGTGGACGTGATCCGCTCCTGCAGCTGACCCATCTCGTCCGCGAGGTTCGGCTGGTAGCCCACGGCCGACGGCATCCGCCCCAACAGCGTGGAGACCTCCGAGCCGGCCTGGGTGAACCGGAAGATGTTGTCGATGAACAACAGCACGTCCTGGTTCTGCACGTCGCGGAAGTACTCCGCCATCGTCAGGGCGCTCAAGGCGACCCGCAGGCGGGTGCCCGGCGGCTCGTCCATCTGGCCGAAGACCAGGGCGGTGTCCTTCATGACGCCGGCCTCGATCATCTCCGCGATCAGGTCGTTGCCCTCACGGGTGCGCTCCCCCACGCCCGCGAACACAGACGTACCACCGAAGTTGTGGGCGATCCGGTAGATCATTTCCTGGATCAGCACCGTCTTGCCCACACCAGCGCCACCGAACAGGCCGATCTTGCCGCCCTGGACGTAGGGAGTGAGCAAGTCGAGGACCTTGATTCCGGTCTCCAGCATCTGCGTCCGCGGCTCAAGGGTGTCGAAGGCGGGGGCCGAACGGTGGATCGGCCAGCGCTCCTTGACCTCGAAGGAGGCGTCGTCCTCGTTGAGGCATTCCCCGGTGACGTTCCAGACCCGGCCCTTTGTGACATCGCCGACCGGGACGGTGATCTGGCCACCGGTGTCGATGACCTTCGCGCCGCGACGCATGCCGTCGGTGGGCTTCAACGAGATCGCGCGGACCACGTTGTCACCGACCTGGAGTGCGACCTCGGCAGCGATCATGTGCGGGTTGCCATCGCCGGTGTCGATCTCGATCAGCAGCTTGTTGTAGATGTCGGGCAAGTGGTCGGCGGGGAACTCGACGTCCACCACCGGGCCGATCACCCGGGCGACCCGTCCGGTCGCGGCACCGGTCTCGGCGTCGGTCGGGGTCTGTGTAGTCACGGTCATCGCTATACCTGTCTGCCTAGTCGTTTTCGGTCAGGTCGGCCAGCGCGCTCGCGCCACCGACGATCTCGCTGATTTCCTGGGTGATCTCGGACTGACGGGCCGCATTGGCTTCCCGCGTGAGTCGTTCGATCAGTTGCTGCGCGTTGTCGGTTGCCGACTTCATGGCGCGCTGCTGGCTGGCCAGCTGGGACGCTGCCGACTGCAGCAGGTAGAACCAGATGCGGCTGCGGATGTAGAGCGGCAGCAGCGCGTCCAGCACGGTCTCGGGGTCAGGCTCAAACAGGTAGAGGGCTCCCGGCTGGTCACCGTTGCCCTGGCGGGTGCCCTCAACCACCTCCAGCGGCAGCAGCCGGCGGACGTGGGGCGTCTGGGTGAGCATCGACTCCATGCGGGTGTAGACCGCCCAGATCTCGTCGACGCCGCCCTCCTCCGTGGGCTTGAGGAAGTCCTGGAGGAGCCGCTCGGAGATCTCGACAGCGCGGTCGTACGTCGGGGAGTCGGAAAAGCCCTCCCAGTGTGCGGCGATCGGCAGCCCACGGTACTTGAGGAACCCGATCCCCTTGCGGCCGACGACGTAGCGCAGCAGCTCCTTGCCCTCGGACTCAGCACGCTGCCGGAAAGCGGCCACCGTCTTGATCACGTTGGACGAGTACGCGCCGTTCATCCCCCGGTCAGAGGTGATGAAGAGGATCGCGATCCGCTTCGGATTCTCGACGGCGGCAGTCAGCGGGTGATCCATGTGCGACTTGTTCGCCACGGCAGACACCGCCCGGTTCAGCTCGCGCGTGAACGGAAGGGTCCGCGCCGCGGCCTGCTGGGCCTTGATGACGCGCGACGAGGCGATCAGCTCCATCGCCCTGGTGATCTTCTTGGTCGAGCTTACCGACTTCCGGCGTTGTCGCAGCTCCCGCAGGCTCGCTGGCATCTAGATCAGCTCCGCTTCTTCTGCACCACGATCTGCTCGTGGTCGAGTTCCTCGTCCGCGATCGGCTTGGCGGCCTGGTCACCCTCGGCGAGGGGTTTGCCATCGGGGCTCACGTACTGGTCGCGGAACTTCTCCAGCGCCTCGACGGTCGCCTGCTCGCTGTCTGCCGTGAACTCACCGGTCTCGGCGATCGTGTCGAGCACCTTGGTGTTGTGACGCAGGAAATCGAGGAACTCCCGCTCGAAGTGCAGCACCTCGTTCACCGGAACAGCGTCGAACTTGCCCGTGGTGCCACCCCACACGCTGATCACCTGTTCTGCCACCGGGTAGGGGCTGTACTGCGGCTGGCGTAGCAGTTCCACCAGGCGGGCGCCACGGTCGAGCTGCCGGCGCGACGTCGCGTCCAGGTCGGAGGCGAACATCGCGAACGCTTCCATGTCCCGGTACTGCGCCAGACCGATCTTGAGCGTGCCCGAGACCTTCTTCATCGCCTTGATCTGGGCCGCCCCGCCGACGCGCGACACCGAGATCCCGACGTCGATGGCCGGACGCTGGTTGGCGTTGAACAGGTCGGACTGCAGGAAGATCTGGCCGTCGGTGATCGAGATCACATTGGTCGGGATGTACGCAGAGACGTCGTTGGCCTTCGTCTCGATGATCGGCAGGCCCGTCATCGAGCCGGCACCGAGCTCGTCGGACAGCTTCGCGCAGCGCTCAAGGAGGCGGCTGTGCAGGTAGAACACGTCACCGGGGTAGGCCTCGCGGCCCGGCGGACGGCGCAGCAGCAGGGACATCGACCGGTAGGCCTCGGCCTGCTTGGTGAGGTCGTCGAAGATGATCAGCACGTGCTTGCCGGCGTACATCCAGTGCTGGCCGATGGCCGAGCCGGTGTACGGGGCGATGTACTTGTAGCCAGCCGGGTCGGAGGCCGGCGCGTGCACGATCGTGGTGTACTCCAGGGCCCCGGACTCCTCAAGGACGGTGCGCAGCGCGGCGACCGTCGAACCCTTCTGGCCGATGGCGACGTAGATGCAGCGCACCTGCTTCTTGGCGTCGCCGGTGGCCCAGGCGGCCTTCTGGTTGATGATCGTGTCGATCGCGATGGCGGTCTTGCCGGTCTTGCGGTCGCCGATGATCAGCTGGCGCTGGCCGCGGCCGATCGGGGTCATCGAGTCGATGGCCTTGATGCCGGTCTGCAACGGCTCGTTGACGCTCTGGCGGTCCATGACGCCGGCGGCCTGCAGCTCGAGCGGCCGACGTTCCGGCACGTCCACCAGCTCGCCGAGGCCGTCGATGGGGTTACCCATCGCGTCCACAACGCGGCCGAGGTAGCCGTCGCCGACGGGGACGCTGAGCACCTCGCCGGTCCGCTTGACGACCGAGCCCTCCTCGATGCCCTCGGACTCACCCAGCACGACGACGCCGATTTCGCGCACGTCGAGGTTGAGCGCGATGCCGAGCGTGCCGTTGGAGAACTCCAACAACTCGTTGGCCATCGCGGACGGGAGGCCTTCGACCCGGGCGATCCCGTCGCCGGAGGTCACCACGGTGCCAACTTCGTCCCGCGTCGCGACATCGGGGTTGAAGTTGGACACGAACTTGTCCAGCGCGTCCCGAATCTCCTGGGGGCTGTTGGTCAGTTCCGCCATTTGTGCACCTTCTGCTTTCGTTCGCTACTGGGTGTGTTGTTTCTCAGCGGCCGCGAGACGGCCGGCGACAGTGCCTTCGATCACTTCGTCGCCCACCTGCACGCGCGCACCGCCGACCACCGACGGGTCGACGACGACGTGCAGGTTCACCTGCCGGCCGAGTTGGCGCTCCAGCGCCGCCTGCAGCCGTTCCTTCTGCTCCTGAAGGAGCGGACGCGCAACGGTCACTGTTGCGATCGCCCGAGCCCTGGTTGCCGCGGCGAGGGTGAGGTACCCACCGATCGCGGTCTCGAACGACAACTTGGCCGCCGACACTGCACGCTGCGCGAGCGACACCGTGTTGGCGTTCGCCCGTTCGGCCAGCAGGTCACTGACCAGCTGCTGGCGCAGGGCGACAGGGGCAGACCGATCGTCGAGCGCGCGCCGTAGCGCCTGATCGGCCAAGACCGTGCGTCCGAACCGGAAGAGCTCGTCCTCGACGGTGTCCAGGGTGCCCTCGGCCTGCGCATGCCCCAGCACGGCGCGGACGCCCTGGCGGTCGATGGCTGCCACCAGACCCGAACCGGTGCCCCAGCGAAGGCCGACAGCAGCGGCGACCACCGCCGTGGCCGGCGCACCGATGCGGCTCCCGAACACGCCGGTTGCAAACTCGCTCCTGCGATCGTCCGAGACGGTCGGGTCGGCCATGGCGTTGCGCAACTGCGCCTGTCCGCCGAGCAGGTCCGCGACGGCGAACAGCTCCGCCGCGAGCTCCGGGCTCAGCGACTGGGCGTCCAGCACCCGGTCGAGCTCGGAGGACCGGGCCTCGGCGGTGGCGTTCATGCGTTCTCCGCCGGTTCGGACTCCAGTTCGGCGATGAAGCGGTCAACGCTGCGGCGCGCCCGCTCATCGTCCTCGAGGGATTCCCCGACGATGCGTCCGGCGAGTTGGGTGGCGAGGCCGCCGACCTCGGCCCGAAGCTGATTGATCACCTGGTTGCGTTCCGCCTCGATCTGCACCTTCGCCGCGGCGACGATGCGGGTCGAATCAGCCTGCGCCTGTTCGCGGATCTCCGCTGCGAGCGTCACTGCCTGGGCCCTCGCGTCCTCGCGGATGCGTCCGGCCTCTGCCTTGGCTGTGGCGAGCTGCGCGGTGTACTCGGCAAGCGCCTCAGCCGCTTCCAGCTGGGCGGCTTCGGCCTTCTCGATGCCACCGGTGATCTCGGCGGTGCGCTCGGCGTACGTCGCCTCGAACACCGGGACGACCTTCTTCGTGATAACCCACAGGATGATCAGGAACAGGACGACGCCAGCGATGATCTCCGACAAGTGCTCGGGCAGCAACGGCCCGAGATCCAGCTCAAGCGGCAACATGCCGACCAACTTCACTGAATGACGAAGGCCAGGGCGATGCCGATGATCGCCAACGCCTCAACCACGGCGAAGCCGATCCAGGCAGTGCCCATCATGGCGCCGCGGGCCTCCGGCTGACGCGCCGTGCCGTTGATCACGGAGGAGAAGATCCAGGCAACACCGAGGCCCGGGCCGAGCGTCGCGAGACCGTAGCCGAGCATGTTCATGGAGCCGACGATTTCCAGAGGGAGCATTGTGCGCTTTCCTTTCGAGGGTTACTTGTCTTGCTCAGTGTTCTTCGGCCAGGGCCGAGGAGACATATTGGGCGGTAAGGACGGTGAAGATGTAGGCCTGCAGGACGCCGACGAAGATCTCCAGCCCGAAGATGGCGAAGCTGAAGAGCAGCGAGACACCACCCGCTGCGATGAGGAACACCTCGCCACTCTCCAGGAGCAGGGTGCCGCCGACGACGAACACCAGCACCACCAGGTGTCCGGCGAACATGTTGGCGAAGAGACGCAATGCCAGCGTGATCGGCCGCACGATGAAGTTGGAGAGGAACTCCAGGGGGATGATCAGCACCCACAGCGCCTTCGGTACGCCCGCGGGCAGGGTGCTCTTCTTCAGATAGCCGAAGAACCCGGATTTCGCGATGCCGGCAGCGTTGTAGAGGACGAATGACAGCAACGCCAGAGCGTAGGGATACCCGATCTTGGACATGGTCGGGAACATGAACAGGAAGAACTGCCCGAACAGGTTGTTCACGAGGATGAAGCTGAACAGTGCCACCAGGTAGGGCAGGTACCGACGGTAGTCATGCCCGAGGATGTCGCGGGCGATCGTGTTGCGGATCAGGTTGTAGAGGAACTCGCCGACGAACTGCTTGCGGCCGGGCACCACCTTCTGCGCATTCGCCATCCACAGCCAGAAGCCGATCACCA
>JBBRIY010000115.1:0-7866 GCA_038220215.1 Propionibacteriales bacterium | reverse complement strand
CCCGCGGGGCACGGGCTCCCACTTGCCGGTGTTGGTCAGGTCCTCGGCGATCCGGGCGAGTTTGAGGTTCGCGCGCTGGGATTGTTCGCGCAACATCGCGAAGGCCTGCTCGGCGGTCACCTTGTAGCGTTCCATCAGGATCCCCTCGGCCTGGCCGATCATCGTGCGGTTGACGATGGCCACGCCGCGATGGTCGAGTTCCCGGCCATTGCTGGCTGCTACCGCGAGGTGCGCTGCAAGGGCCTCGGCGGTGAGCAGGTCATCGCTGTTGTAGGCCTGGGGCTGGTCGGAGTAGAGGTTGAGCACTCCGTAGGAGTCGTCGCGGGTGTAGAGCAGCACCGACATCATCGATCCCACCCCGTGCTGCTCGGCCACAGCCGGTCCCCAGGTGGGCCAGCGTCGGTCCCGCGCCACATCGTTACTGATCGCCGTCTGGTGCGTGCGGACGGTGTCCAGGCAGGGACCTTCGTTGAGGTCGTACTGCAACTGGTCGCACTGGAAGGTCTTTCCCGAGCTGGCGGCGACGGTCTCCACGCCGCTGGGGCCGATCTGGGTGATGCCGACGTGGTCGCAGGTCTCGATGAGCTCGACGACCAGCTCAACGGCAAGGTCGAGCCGTTCGGCCTCGCTCCTGCCCTGGTCCACGTCGCGGGCAAACTCTCCCGCTGCCTCCATGGCGCTCTCCAGCGGAGCCTGATCCATCTACCCTCCATCGACCATCCAACCAGGCGGATGCTGGGCCAAACGTAGTAGCCCTGCGGGCACCAGCGGTAGCTCTGCGAGTGCAATCGCATCAACCTGGCCGGCCCGGATCAGCGGCTCAGCGTCCCCAGGACGGCGGAGGTCACCTGCTCGTAGCTGCGCTCGGGATGGAAGACCAACCACTCCAGGCCTGCCATCAAGGTGGCACCAACGATCGAGGCCGCCTGCACCCCGGCGACCACCGGATCCGCGCCGCCCGCTCGCAGGTCGTCGATGAGCGGCGATAGCGCGAGCCCACGCCACTTCTCGATGGACTCCCGCCACGAGCGTTCGGTGCGGAACAGTTCGGTCACCATCACCCGGGCAGCCGACGAGTTCTCCTGGACGAGCTTGAGCAGCGCCCGCACCACCTCGTCTCGCAGCGCGATACCGCTGCGTCCCTGCATCGCCTGCCGCATGGCGTCGGCCACGAGCAGGCTGTTGCGGGCCAGGATCGCCTCCACGAGGCCCGCCTTGGACTCGAAGTTGTAGTAGATCGAACCCTTGGCGATGCCGGCGGCGGTGGCGATGTCGTCAATCGAGGTGGACGTGACCCCGCGGCCGGCGAACAGCTCGGTGGCGGCGTCCATGATCGACTCCCGCGTGACCGCGCGCCGGGCCACGCGTCCGTCCGGTCGTGGTGCCAACGGTTCGTTCATGTCCGCCGTCCTGGACGCTGTGTCCACTAAATGCTGAGAGCCGGGTGCAGCCGGGACATCGTCCACATCCGCTTGCGGGCGGACGCGATCGAGGTGCCGGCGAGGGACACAACGAAGATAGCGGTCAGCACGGCGACGCTGGTCCAGTACCGGGCCTCGATGCCGCCGGTAATGGCCTCGCGCAGGCCGTTGACCACATAGGTCATGGGCATGTACGGGCTGATGACCTGCAGGAACGAAGGGGTGGTCTGGATCGGGTAGGTACCGCCGGCCGAGGCCAACTGCACCATCAGCAGCACGATGATCACGACCTTGCCGATCGCGGAGCCGAGGGTGACCTGAAAGAACTGCTGCAGGGCGAAGAAGGCGGCAGCGGCGAGCATCGTGAAGCAGAAGGTGGCCAGCACGTTCGCCGGGTTCAGCCCGACGGCGAAGTGCATCACCGACAGCATGATCACGACCTGCCCGAGCGAGAGCACCAGGGCGGAGTTGAGCGAGCCCCACGCCATCCGGAAGCCGTTCACCGACGTCATCAACGCCCGGGTTTGCAACGGGCGCAGCAGCAGCCAGGTGATCAGGGCACCCACCCACAGGGCCAGGGAGATGAAGAAGGGCGCGAAACCCTCACCCCAGGAGTCGGCCTCCCAGACGTGGCTCGCATCCAGGGTCACCGGGGTGGTCACGGCCTCTGCCCGATCGGCGCGGACCGCCGCGGAATCGTCCGGGATCGCGTCCGTGCCGTCGGCGAGCTTGTTACCGAGCCTGGTGGCTCCGGCCGTGGCGTCGACGAGTCCGGAGGCGAGGTCGGGGGTGTTGGCGGCGAGCTTCGAGCTGCCTGAACGGACCTGATTGGCCCCGGCGTCGGCGGCTTTCAGCCCGGTCGCGAGGTCGGAGGATCCGGCATGGAGCGCAGCGGCGCCGCTGACCAGCCCCCGTTCGGGATCGGCGTTGTCGAAGCCGGCGACCAATTGCTCGAGGCCGGACTGCAGTGCCGGAATGCCGGTGCCGGAGTTCGCGGCGGCTGTACTCATGGTCGTGATTGCTGCGGAGAGCGTGTCCGCGCCGGCCGAGAGCTGCTGCGCCTGGGCGAGGGTGGCCGGATCGGCCAGCTGGGCCGCTCCGGAGGTGAGACCGGCGGCGCCCGCTGCGAGCTTCTGCTGGGCCGTGTCGAGCGTGTTCAGCCCGGCCCCGAGCTGCCCGTCCGTCGCGAGGACGGAATGGACGCCGGCCCAGCCACGCTCGAGGACGGTGGCGCCGTCGGAGAGGTCGGACGCCCCGGCGTGCACCTGCGCGATGCCCCCCTTCACTGACGTTGCTCCGGCGGCGAGGCTCTTCGCGCTGGCGCTGGCCGAGCCCGTCGCCTTCTGAGCGGCGGCGAGGAAGGCAGCTGCGGAGTCGGCATCGCCGGCCTTCAGCGCCGACTGTGCCTTGGCAAGCAGGCCGTCGGTTCCGGTGAGGCCGTCGACGAGGTCGTTCGCGCCGCTCGCCACCGCTGCTGCACCCTGGCCGAGGCTCGAGCCCGCGCCGGTCGCCGTGGCCAGGTCGGACGCGCCGGAGGCGAGCGTGCGGGTACCGACGGCGAGCTGGCCGTCGGTGGACGTTGCGGCCGAGGCGCCACCCAGCCACTTCGTGGCCCCACTCCCCCACGTCGAAGCACCGGTGGCGTAACCGGACGCGCCCTGCGCGTAGCTGGTGGCCCCGCCGGCAAAGGTGGAGAGGCCGGAGGTGAGTTGCTGGACCCCGGCTGCGAGGGCTGGTGCACCGGTCGTGGTGTCGGCCGTCCGGGCAAGGCCGGCCTGCAGGGCGGTGAGGTTCGACGCACCGGCGTGGAGTTGCTCGGCGCCCTTGCCGGCAGCGGTGACGCCGGTCACGTAGTCGCCCAGCTTGTCACGCAGGGTCGCACTGCCGGTCGTGAGGTCGCCGGTGCCGTCGGCGAGCGCGGCTGCGCCGTCGGCGAGGTCCTGGGCACCGACGTTGAGCCGGTCGGCTCCGTCGGCGGCGTCGGTGAGTCCGCCGGCGAGGGTGAAGGCGCCGTCAGAGGCTGTGGCGAAGCCATCCCGGGCGTCTCCGACGCCCACGAGCAGGGTCTTCACAGCCTCGTCGCTGACCTTCTTCGCCACGGCTTCCCGCACCTGCATCATCGCTGTGCGGCCGAGGGTGGAGGCGAGGAAGGAGTTGCTGTCGTCGTAGCTGACCATGATCCGTGCGGCCGTCGGGTCGTCCTCGCCGAGGGACGCGATGTCGGCGGAAAAGTCACCGGGAATGGTGACAGCGAAGTAGTAGGTGCCGGCCTCGACACCGGCGGCAGCGGTTGCCGCGTCCAGCGGTACCCAGCCCACGGAGTCGTCGTCGACGAGCTCTTCGACCACGTCGGTGCCGTAGTGCTGCAGCGTGCCGTCGGCGTCCTTCCTTGCCACGTCGGCGTTCACCAGCGCCACCGGCAGGTCGTTCATGCGGACGGTCGGATCCCAGAAGGCCCACACGTACATGGCGCCGTAGAGCAGGGGGATGAGCAGCATCACCGCGATCGCGGCGCGGGTGATGGGCTGGCGGCTGAACCGCTTGAGTTCGGTCCCGTGGGAGGTCCAGGCAAACATCAGGTCTTCTCTATGTCTTGTAGGTGATGTCTTGTAGGTGATGCCGGCGCTCAGGCGACGGCCGGGAGCGCGAGGTGGGTGGGGAGGGTGTCCCAGCCGAGCCGGGACAGCTCACGGTCGGTCGAGGCGGACGCGATGACCGTCACGCCGCGCTCGGTAAGGGTGCGCAGGGACTCCCAGACCAGGCGGCGCGAATCCGTGTCGTGCAGGGCGTCGATGTCGTCGACGACCACGAGCTCGGGGTCACTGAGCATGGCCAGGGCGAGGCGCAACTGGAGGTTGCTGGTCTCGTCGAGCTGGTGGATGAGTTGCCGTGCCCGCGGCAGGTCATTGCGTCCGAAGACGCCGGCGCACACGTCGGCGATGCGGGCGTTGTCCGGCGTGCGGACGATGCGGTACCACCGCGCCAGCCAGGCTTCGCGCTCGCGGACGGCCGCCGCGACGGTGACCTCTTCGTCCAGGTCGTCGAGCCCGTGGACGCCGACGGCCGCGCTGCGGCGCTGGACGCCGGCGGCCCGGGAAGGCAGCTGACGGCCGAGCACGACGAGATCGGAGCCGCGGTTGGGACGCATGCGGCCGACGAGGGTGAGAAGCAGGGACGTCTTGCCGCTACCAGAGGGCCCGGTGACGAGGTTCAGCGTGGCCGGGGCGATGTCGACGTCGACCGGTCCGTAGATGCGACCGCGCTTGCCGTCCAGCTGCAGCCGGGACGCGTGGACAGCGGCGGGTGGGTTGCGCGGTGCGGACGCGGCGACCATGTCCTGCCGTGGTTCGGTGAGGGTCGTACCCATGATCAGTCCTCCTCTGGAGGCCTCCAGAGTAGTTGGACTGACCGGTCATTACAAAATGATAAGGATCAGCCGACGCACGTGCTCATCCTGAGGCTGGCTCTGCCTGCACCCGCTCCGCCCGCCGCGCACTGAGCCGCCGGAGGATGGGCGTGGATGCCACGCCGTGGACGACCACCGACGCCAGGATGGTCAACGCGACCGTTGACCAGAGCCAGGATTCCTCGGGGATGGTGGCCAAACCGCCCGCATAGGCGAGGTAGTAGAGCGACCCGACGCCGCGGACGCCGAAGAACGCCGTCACGGCGCGTTCGGAGCGGGTCAACCCACCGGGGAGGGACGGGTCACGAGCGGCCACGCTCAGCGACAGCCACGCCGCCAGGGGCCGGATCACGAACACGAGGACCACGGCCACCACAACGGCTCGCCAGTCGACGCCGGCCAGCAGCGTGCGGGTGAGCGCCATGCCGAGGAAGAGCAGGATCACCAGGATGAGCAGCCGCTCAAGGTAGCCGACCATCTGGTGCATCGCCCGGTGATGGTCGTGGTGGCGCTCCACGCTGCGCAGCGCGAGCGCGCAGGCGAACACCCCGAGGAAGCCGTACCCACCGACGACCTCCGTGGCGCCGTAGGAGAGCACGAGGGCCGCCACCGCGAGCAGGGGTTCACCGCGCTCGGCGATGCGGAGCCGGTCGTCGGCGGCGCGGAACGCCAGGCGCCCCAGTCCCCACCCGACCACCGCCCCGGCAAGGACGCCCACCGCAATCCTGCCGAGCAGGTCCCAGGCGATCCAGCGTCCACCCCACCCCGCGATCGGACCGAGCGTGGCGAGGTAGACGGCCGCATACACGAAAGGGAAGGCCAGTCCGTCATTGAGCCCGGCCTCCGACGTGAGGGAGAACTTCACCTCGTCGCGTTCGTCGGGCTCGGCCTCCTCTGCCGACCCTGCCGTGCTCGGGCCGTCCACCTGAACGTCCCCGGCAAGCACCGGGTCGGTCGGCGCCAGGCATGCGCCCAGCAACAGGGCGATGGGTGCGGCCAGGCCGAGCACCGCCCAGCCGAGCAGGAACACGCCGGCGATCGTCAGTGGCATGGCGAGGAGCAGCAGGCGCCAGGCGGGTGACCAGGCCCGCCAGGTGGCCCGGTTCAGGGGGCGATCCAGGGCGAGACCGACGCCCATGAGCGCCACCAGGACGGCTACCTCGGTGACGTGCTCGATGACCGCCCGGCCGGCCACCGGGTCGAGCGACCAGCCCTCGGGCATCGGCAGGAGCCCGATCAACATTCCGAGCAGGAGCAGGACAAGCGGTGCCGACAGGGCAATCGATCGCACCAGGACCGGGGCCAGAACCGCCACGACTAGCGCCAGCCCGGCCACCAGATATACCGCATCGGCGCTCATCACGGACCCCTCCCCCTACGCGGCCGCACCGCCAGAGATATATAGCCCTAATCGCGGTCCCTCAACCGTGTCCGCCGGCGATGCCGCACCGAGAGCCAGCCTTACCGCCGAGGGCTCCACCCAGCGGTCGAGCCCTCGACGGTAAGGCTGGCCCTCGGTGGAAGGGCGGCAGGAGTCAGCAGGGGTCGTCGGCCAGAACGCCAGGAAGGTAGCGAGCCCATTCCTCCCCGGTGAGGGCCGCGCCACGGTTGCTGCACAGTGACTGCTCGGCGTCGCCCTGCCGGCTCAGCCAGGTGCGCACCGTGCCGTCGTCACCGCCGACGGCAAGTTCGCTGCCGTCACGGATGAACCGGACATCATTGGTGCGCCCCATGCCGCCGTCCAGCGCGAGATACGCCTCGGTGTCGGCACCATCGAGGTGCCAGGCCCAGACCAGCTTGTCCCCTCCGACGGCCGCGAGGGTCGCGTCGTCGGGGCTGAAGGTGAGCGCGTAGACGGCGGAGTGCGGATCGCCGTAGCTCTTCGACTGCGCCGGCCGGGCCGGATCGGTGACGTCCCAGAGCGTGACCGCCCCGGTGTCGGTGGCGACGGCCAGTGTGCGGGAGTGGTTCGCGAACGCAGCAGTGCTCGGCAGCGACGGGAGGTCCTCGAGCGTGCCCGCGAGCTTCGGGACGCCCGGGTCGGACACGTCCCACAGCTGCACGGCACGGTCCGCGATCGGGACGGCGAGGAGCGTGCCGTCCGGGCTGAAGGTGACCCCTTGCGGGGTCGGGGTGTCAAGGGTGGCCAGGAGGGCGAGCCGGCCGGTCGGGTCAGCGCGGTAGAGCGCCACCTGCGTGCCGGTGTATTGCAGCACCGCGACCAGGCTGGAATCTGGTGACACCGCCACGGAGCCGATGTAGGAGCCCGGGAAGGCGGCCACCATGGTTGGCTCGCCGGCGCCGGCTGCGGTCAACGGCCAGCTGAGCACCGTGCCGTCGGTGGTGGCGCCCAACAGGAACGTGTTGTTGGGGGCCAGTGCGACAGCGGACGACATGCTGCGTCCGCCGATGGCGGGGTCGGGCAGCCTGGTGGGCTGGTCGGTGGAGGTGTCCCACAGGTTGAGGCCGTCGTACAGGGTGGAGGCAGCGAGGTACCGTCCGGCCGCGTCGGTGGTCATGGCGTAGACCGTCGAGCCGGTGCGCAGCACGGGATTGCGGGCTTGCCACACTCGCAGGGTGCCGTCGGCCCCGGTGGTGACGGGACGACCAGAGACCAGTTCCACTCCGGTGACAAGGGTGGCGCCGCCCAGCGTCTGCTGGAGGCTGCCGGACGCGGCGTCGAAGATGTAGGCGTTCTGGTCCGAGTTGGCCGCCAGGAGGGTGCGGCCGTCGGCGCTGTAGGCCAGGTCGTTGGTCCAGCTCTCGAAGCCCAGCAAGGGAGCGAGGGGGGCGGCGGCTGTGCCGTCCAGCGTCCACCGCAGCACCCGCCGGCCGGCGATGCCGACGGCCAACTGGCGCCCGTCCGGGCTGACGGCGAGGGCCTGGCTGATCACGTGGGTCGTGTCGTAGGCGAAGGTCAGGTCCG
This sequence comes from Propionibacteriales bacterium, assembly GCA_038220215.1. GTDB lineage: Bacteria > Actinomycetota > Actinomycetes > Propionibacteriales > Propionibacteriaceae > Propionicimonas. Next base: position 113 of record JBBRIY010000115.1, on the reverse strand, counting down.
GCAAGCGCTGCGGGGTGGCACTGAGCGTCCAGCGAGCCACGGCGTCGACCTGGCCGGCGACCAGCACGGTGTCCGCCGGTCCGAAGGCGACCGCCTTGGCCGCGATTCCGTCC
>JBBRIY010000114.1:0-7911 GCA_038220215.1 Propionibacteriales bacterium | reverse complement strand
GGAAGCGCGTCCGCTGACCGAGTGCCTGAAGGACGTCGTCGTCCGGATGCTGCCGTACTGGTACGACTCGATCGTCCCCGACCTGCGTGACGGGAAGGTGACCCTTGTCGTGGCCCACGGCAACTCGCTGCGTGCGCTCGTAAAGCACCTGGACGGCATCAGTGACGCCGACATCGCCGGGTTGAACATCCCCACCGGCATCCCGCTGGCCTACGAGCTGGACGATGACCTGCGTCCGGTCACTTCGGGCGGCCGCTACCTCGATCCCGACGCGGCAGCCGCGGCAATCGAGGCAGTGAAGAACCAGGGCAAGAAGTAGCCAGCAACACTCTCCAGCCCACAAGCTGTGACTTTTCCGCCGAGTACGGCGGAAAACTCACAGCTTGTGGGCTTTCAGGGCCTGGTGGACGGTGGGGCGGCAAGCGCGCGACCGGTGAGGGCGAAGCCGACGAGCCCGCCGGCAGCACACAGGGTGAGGTCGAACACCACGAACTGGACGATCAGGACGCCGTAGGTGATGGGCCCGAGCGCCTGCTGGGCTGCGGCCACTGCCGCGGGAAAGGTGTCGGCGAGCGCCCAGTAGGCCAGGAGGTCGTTCAGGGGCGCCGCCGCGATCACAAGCAGGATCAGCGCGAAGAACGTGCCGGCAAACGCCAGCGCTGATCGCGCGGCGTTGCGCGGCGGACCTGCCCACACTGTCGCCAGTGCGACGTAGAGCGCCGCCAGGGGGAAGTCGATGAACAGCGCATAGAGCACTTCCACGAGAAAGAGCGTGAACGGCCCGAGCCGCGGCTGCAGCTGGGCGTAGGCCGGACCCATCACCACCGGCGCCGCGGAGATGGCAACGAAGCTCAGGGTCACGGCAAGGGCGATGCGCTTTCCGGTGGCCCTGGCGAAGTGAGTTCTCCACATGGAGAAGGATGCTAGCAGTATCCTCTCCACATGGAGAAACCCGTACCGGAGAGGCTCGTCGATGCCGGGTTGGCCCTGCTCGCCACTGAGGGCGCTGGCGGAGTCACCGTCCGGTCGGTGGAGGGGCGGGCCGGTGTGCCGCACGGTAGCGTCCGGCACCACTTCGGCGGACTGGACGGCCTGCGCCACGCCCTGGTCGACGGGCTCCTGGCACGCGAGGCGCCCAGGGACGAACCCGTTGAGGAGGTGATTCGGCGCTGGCTCGGACTTGGCGCGCCGATCGTGCGGGCCCGCTACGAGCTCATGCTGATGGCGTCCCGCGACGCCGGGCTTCGCACGAAGGTGCTCCAGGGCCGTCAGGTCTTCGTCGACCAACTGGTCGCCCTCGGCGTGGGCCCGGTCCCGGCCCAGTCGCTGGTGGCGATGCTCGACGGCCTCGTCCTCGACGCGCTCCTGCGCGATGCCGACGATGTCGACCTCACCCTCTGGCAGCACGCCCTGTCGTCAGCCCTCGCGCCCGCAGCGCCCTGAGCGGGCGCCCAACCCCCACAACCCACACAAGCTGTGACTTTTTCGCCGACTACGGCGAATCAGTCACAGCTTGTGCGGCTTGGGGTGAGTGGGGGAGGGGAGATCAGGCGACGGGCCAGTTCTCGCCTTCTGGGAGCAGCCCGGTGATCACGTAGATCACGCGGGAGGCCATGATCACGGCGTGGTCGGCGATGCGCTCGTAATAGCGGCCCAGCAGGGCGACGTCGACGGCAGCTTCCACCGAGTAGGGCCAGTCCTTGCTGAGCATCACCCGGAACTGGCTCTTGCGCAGCTCGTCCATCTCGTCGTCGCTGTCGGCGAGCCTGCCGGCGTCGTGGGCGTTACGTTCGCGCAGCGACCGTCCGGCGGTCTGCACCATCTCCTGGGCAACCCGCGCCATCAGCGTGAAGTTCGGCACGAGCCCCTCGGGGACGGCGTGCTCGGGATAGCGCAGGCGCGCGATCTTGGCGACGTGGGCGGCCAGGTCACCCATGCGGGCCAGGTCGGCGATCATACGTAGGGCCGCAACGACCGTTCGCAGTTCGCCGGCCACCGGTGCCTGCCGGGCGAGCAGGGAGAAGCAGCGGGCCTCGAGCTGGTCATGCCACTCGTCGATGCGGGAGTCGGCGGAGATCACCTGCTCTGCCGTGGCCAGGTCGGCCTCCAGCAGAGCAACGGTGGCGAGGCTGACCGCGACCTGCACGGCCTCGCTCATGCCGACCAGGTCGGACACCACACTCTCCAGGCTCTCGTGGTAGTTGTCGCGCATCTGCCTCTTCCGTCCCGGGTCGCCGAGGGCTCCGGCGCAAGTTGTCCCGTGCACAGGCTAGATCCCCGTCCAGCCCGGCGCCCCGCCTCCGTGCCAACGACAGGTGAACAATCGGTGAACCTTGGACCAAGCTCAGACAGTAACGGCCCCTTCGCGCGCTTCGGACGTGGGGCGGGCCCCTAGAATCCGAAGCATGACGCCCATAGCTTCGGCCCTGCTGGGCCTGGTATTGGGTGGCGGGCTCGGTGCCCTGGCCGTATGGGTCTGGGTGCGCCGCGCGGTGACCCGCTCCGCCGGCCGAGTCGTGGAGCGTCAACACCTCACCGAGTTGCTCGCACCACTGCGGGCAGCGGTGGCCGTCGTCTCCGACTCCGACGTCGTGCTGGCCTGTTCGACCTTCGCGAAGGGCTGCGGTCTTGTCCGCGGCTCGTCGCTCGGCCCGACGGAGGTCGTCGACCTCGTGACCGAGGCCCGGACGCAGGGCCGTCCGTCCGAGCGCAACCTGCGGCTACCTCCCGGGCCGGCGAGCCCGGCCGTCCAGCTGGCCGTACGGGTGGTGCCGCTGAGCAATGGTGCTGTCGTGGTGATCGGCGAGGACCGCTCCGCCGACCTGCGGTTCAGCGAGACCCGCCGCGACTTCGTCGCCAACATCACCCACGAGCTCAAGACCCCGATCGGCGCGATCGGTCTCCTTGCCGAGGCCGCCGACTCCGCGGTCGACGACCCGGAAGCCGTCCACCGGTTCCTCGGCAAGCTGGCGAAGGAGAACCGCCGCCTCAACGAGCTCGTCTCCCAGATCATCGCGCTGTCCCGCCTGCAGGCCGAGGACTCGCTGCTCGCGGCCCACGACGTGGATGTCACCGGCCTGCTGGAGTCGTCGGTGGCCCGCTGCCGCGAGATCGCTGACGCCGGAGGTATCAGCCTTTCGCTGGCCGCCGAGCCGGGCCTGCGGGTGGTCGGCGACACCGACGAGCTCGACACCGCTGTCACGAACCTCGTGCAGAATGCCATCGCCTACTCCGAGTCGGGGGCACGTGTAGCCGTCACCAGTCACGGGGTCGGCGACCAGGTCGAGATCCGGGTCTCCGACAACGGCATCGGCATCAGCCAGGCCGACCAGGTCCGGGTCTTCGAACGGTTCTTCCGGGTCAACACCGATCGCAGTCGCGCCAGCGGGGGCACCGGCCTTGGGCTGTCCATCGTCAAGCATGTCGCCAACGCCCACGGCGGTGAGGTCACCGTGTGGAGCAAGCTCGGCCAGGGGTCGACCTTCACCCTGAGGCTGCCCCGCAGCCAGGAAGGAGCCCCGGCATGACCAGGGTCCTGATCATTGAAGACGAAGCCAACTACCGCGAAACCCTCGGTTTCCTGCTGAAGAAGGAAGGCTTCGACGTCACCGAGGCCGCAGACGGCACGGCAGGGCTCGCCGCCTACGACCGCCAGGGCGCCGACATCGTGCTGCTCGACCTGATGATGCCCGGCCTGTCCGGCACGGAGGTCTGCCGCCAGCTGCGACTCCGCGGGCAGGTGCCGATCATTATGGTCACCGCCCGCGACACCGAGATCGACAAGGTGGTCGGCCTCGAACTTGGAGCCGACGACTATGTCACCAAGCCGTTCAGTCATCGCGAGCTGGTTGCGCGCATCCGGGCGGTGTTGCGACGTGGCACCGATGTCGAGCTCGCAGCCGACGTGGTCGAGGCCAGCGACGTCCGGATGGACGTGGAGCGCCACGAGACCACCGTCCGGGGGGCGCCGGTGCAGCTCGCCCTGAAGGAGTTTGAGTTGCTTGAGGTGCTGCTGCGCAACTCCGGACGGGTGCTGACCCGGGGCCAGCTGATCGACCGCGTCTGGGGCGCTGACTACGTGGGAGACACCAAGACCCTCGACGTGCACGTCAAGCGACTGCGGGCCAAGCTCGAGACCGACCCGGCCAATCCGGTGCTGCTGGTCACCGTCCGCGGGCTCGGCTACAAGTTCAACGGCTGAGCGCCGAGCACGTCCAGCGACCCACTGCGGGTGCGTCTCGTTCGGTCGGCGTCGGGAACCGACGGTGGCGACGGCGGTTAGGGTTCGCACTGTGACCGACATCACCGTTTTCTCGGGACATGCCCATCGCGAGTTCGCCGAGGAGATGTGCACCATCCTCGGGGTGGAGCTGTCCGCATCACGACTCTCCCGCTTCTCCAACGACTGCCTCCAGGTGCAGTTGCGTGCCAACTGCCGCCAGCGTGACGTCTATATCGTGCAGCCCCTGGTGCCTCCCACCCAGGAGAACCTGATGGAGCTGCTGATGATGGTGGACGCGGCGCGCGGCGCCTCGGCAGCCCACGTCACCGTCGTGATGCCGCACTACGCCTACGCCCGCTCGGACAAGAAGGACGCCCCGCGCATCAGCATCGGCGGACGCCTGGTCGCGGACCTCATCGCCACCGCCGGCGCCAACCGCGTGCTCACGATGGCGTTGCACGCCGAGCAGGTGCACGGCTTCTTCTCGATGCCGGTCGACCACCTGACCGCGTTGCCCGTGATCGCCCAGCACTACCGCACCCGTGACCTGAGCAACGGGGTCGTGGTCTCGCCCGACTTCGGCAACGCCAAGGATGCAAACCACTTCGCGCGCATGCTCGGGGTGCCGATGGCGGCCGGGTCGAAGCGTCGGCTGGCGGACGACACGGTGGTCATCGATGCCATCGTCGGCGAGGTCGCCGGCAAGGACGTGATCATCCTGGACGACGAGATCGCCACCGCCGGGTCCGTCATCGAACTGATCGACACCGTCCGCAGCTACGGCGTGAACTCCATCTCGGTCGCCTGCACCCATGGACTGTTCACCGGCAGGGCCCTGGAGCGCCTGAACGCCCAGACCGACATCTCGGAGATCGTGGCGACCAACACCGTTCCCGCGCCGATCGGGCTCGACCGGCTGAACGTGATCTCGGTCGCGCCGATGTTCGCGGAGGCCGTGCGGCGCATCAACTGCGGTGAGAGCGTCTCGGGCCTGTTCTCGGACAAGACCACCTACGGGGAGTAGCCCCGGCGGCAAGAACCCCTCGGTCCGCACCGGGTTGGGAACCGTCCCCACCACGGCCTGTTGCCACAGGTAACCACCCTTCCGGGCTCGCTGCTGCGCGCCCGGGTATGACCGTGCCCCGAAGTCCGGAACTCGCACGTAAGTAACTTTCCCAAGGGTTCCCACACAGCCGGAGAGCCAAAAGGGTTGCAATCCCACCTAAAACAGAGTAAAACAATACATATCAACATCGATGTTGGCTGGAAGGGGTTGAGATGTACGCAGAGGAGCGGCACCGCACGATCGTGAATCTTGCGCTGCGGTACGACCGGGTTTCGGTTGCCGACCTTGCGACGCGGTTCGACGTCACCACAGAGACGATCCGCCGCGACCTCGATGCCCTCGACAAGCGCGGCATCCTCCGCCGGGTGCACGGCGGGGCCGTCGTCGCCGAGAACGTTGCCCTCGTCGAGACAGCGATCACCGACCGTGAGCCCACCTTTGTCGCGCAGAAGACCCGGATCGCGCAGGCCGCACTGAAGTACCTGCCGCATGCCGGCTCGACGGTCCTCTTCGACTCCGGGACGTCCGTTGCGCGACTCGCTGCCGCCGTCCCACCCGGGACGCTGGGCACGGTGGTCACCAACTCGGTCCCGGTCGCCGCACAGCTGGCAGCGAGCAGCGCCGGCACCCAGGTACACCTGCTCGGCGGACGAGTCCGCGGGATTACCCAGGCAACGGTCGGTGGCGAGACCGTGGCAGCCCTCGGCCGCCTCCGCTGCGACGTGGCCTTCATCGGCACCAATGGCGTCACGATCCGTCACGGGTTCTCCACCCCCGATCCCGATGAGGCCGCGGTCAAGGAGGCGATGGTCGCCACTGCGCGCCGGGTCGTCGTCCTTGCCGACAGCTCGAAGGTGGGCGTCGAGCTGCTCGTCACCTTCGCCCCGTTGTCCGCGGTCGACGTCCTGATCACCGATGACGGCATCTCCACCCAGGACAAAGCCGAACTCACCGCTGCCGGAATCGAGGTCGTAGTCGCATGATCGTCACTCTCACCGCCAACCCTTCGCTGGACCGAACGGCCAGCCTCGACCGGGCCCTCTCCCGTGGCGAGGTGCACCGCGTCCGCTCCGTCACCGTGGAGCCGGGCGGCAAGGGCATCAACGTCGCCCGCGTCGCCCACGCCGCCGGCCACCCGGTGCGCGCCATCCTTCCCGCCGGCCTCAGCGACCCGATCCTGCGCGGCCTCGACGAGCTGGGCGTCCCCTACCGGACGGTGCCGCTGGCCGAGGGCGTCCGGACCAACCTCACCCTCACCGAGCCGGACGGGACGACGACCAAGATCAACGAGCCCGGCCCCAGCCTTGACGCCCCGTCGATCGAGAAGCTGGCCCACCTGCTCGTCCTCGAGTCCGAGCGGGCCGACTGGGTCGTGCTGTCGGGATCGCTGCCTCCTGGCGTCCCGGCCGGCTGGTACGCCGACCTGGTCCGGGCACTGCGTCCGTGGGGCTGCCGGATCGCCGTCGACACCTCCGACGCCCGCTGCTGGCCCTCGCAGCGCAGTTCCCCGAGGCGGCCCCCGACCTGCTCAAGCCGAACTCCGAAGAACTCGCCCAGCTCACCGGGGCTGATCCGGACCTCCTCGAGGCCGCGGCGGCAGCCGGTGACCCGAGCGCCTGCGTCACCGCGGCCCGCACCCTCGTCCAGAGGGGAGTGGCGGCCGTGATGGCAACCCTCGGCGCCGCCGGAGCCGTCCTCGTCACCGCCGACGGTGCCTGGCACGCGTCCCCGCCGCCGATCACCCTGCGCAGCACCGTCGGTGCGGGCGACTCCTCAGTCGCCGGCTACGTGCTGGCGGACACCCGGGGCCTGAGCGCCCCGGATCGCCTTCGGCTGGCCGTCGCCTATGGCTCGGCCGCTGCCTCCCTTGCCGGGACGGCGCTCCCGCGTCCCGAACAACTCAATACCACCGCCGTCACAGTCACCGACGTCGGCTGAGCCTGGCCATCCTGCCCACCCAGAGAGAAGGAACGACCTTGTCCGAACCGCTCATCACCTCCGAGCTCGTCCTGCTGGACGCAGACCTCGGCAGCACCAAGACGGAGGTCATCGGTGCGATGGCTGCTCTCGTCGCCAAGACCGGACGGGCCGATGAGGCCGGTCTGGCCGCTGACGCCCTCGCCCGTGAGGAAAAGGCCGTCACCGGACTCGGTGGCGGGATCGCGATCCCGCACTGCCGATCGGCAGCCGTCCACACCAACACGCTCGCCTTCGCCCGCCTGAGCCCCAAGGTCGACTTCGGTGCAGCTGACGGCCCTGCCGACGTGTGCTTCATGATCGCGGCCTCCGAGGGCTCCGATGACGCGCACCTGACCCTGCTGGCCATGCTGGCCCGCTCCCTGATGCGAGCCGAGTTCATGGAGGGCCTGCGCAGCGCGTCCACCCCGCAGGAGATCGTCGACCTGGTGAACCAGGCCACCGCAGGGGAGGAAGTCGCTTCCCCAGCCGTGGCGCCCGCCGCGGCCACCGCAGCAGCGACGGTGGCTGCGTCCGGCAACGAGCCGCCGTTCAAGCTGCTCGTCGCCGTCACCGCGTGCCCCACCGGCATCGCGCACACCTTCATGGCAGCCGACGGCCTCGAGCAGGCGGGGAAGGCCGCCGGCATCGAGATGCACGTCGAACC
>JBBRIY010000113.1:0-7990 GCA_038220215.1 Propionibacteriales bacterium | reverse complement strand
GAGCTGGCCTCGAAGTTCACCATCGCCAACCAGTCCAAGGAGTTCGTGGACATCTATGAGGCGCTGGCGGACGGACGCACCGTGGCGCTCACCGAGGGCCTGAATCCCGACTATGGACGCCGGGTGTTCCCCCGCCGCCGGATCACCGCCACATTCGGGAGCCCGGAGCCCGTCGCCCTCGAGCCGGCGCCGTCAGCGCGCGTCAGCCGCTGGTGGCCCTGGTCGAAGCCGTCTCCGACGTCCGGACGCTGACCGGAGCCGCGAATCCCGGCCGGCTTACCCGGGGAGCCGGCGGCGCCCGGCCAGGCTCGCTGCGGACCTTCGCCGCAACCTTTTCCTTCCGTACCCGGACCGAATTGGGGACGGTTCCAAACTCGGTCCACGGCGGCAGGACAGGACGTGCGCTGCTGGTGTGGACCCAGTTTGGAACCGTCCCCAATTCGCGCCACCAGGCCTGAGGGCGCGGGCTCAGGCGGTCGGCTGGAATCCGCGCAGGCGCAAGCTGTTGAGGACGACGAAGACGCTCGAGAACGCCATTGCCGCCCCGGCGATCATTGGGTTGAGGAAGCCCAACGCCGCCAGCGGGATGGCTGCGACGTTATAGGCGAAGGCCCAGAACAGGTTGCTCTTGATGCGTCCGAGCGTTGCCCGGGACAAGCGGATCGCGTCGCCGGCCACCCGCAGGTCTCCACGCATCAGGGTGAGGTCAGCCGCCTGGATCGCTGCGTCGGTACCGGTGCCGAGCGCGATGCCGAGGTCGGCCTGTGCCAAGGCGGCGGCATCGTTCACTCCGTCACCGACCATGGCCACCCGGCGGCCTGCGGCCTGCAACTCCTTGACCTTGGCGACCTTGTCCTGCGGCAAGACGTCAGCGATCACATCCGTGATTCCCACCTCGGCGGCAACGGCGCCCGCCGTGGCTGCGTTGTCCCCGGTCAGCAGGATCGGGGTAAGCCCCAGTCGCCGGAAGCTGGCCACGGCCTCTGCGGACGTCGGCTTGACGGTGTCGGCAATCAGGATCGAGCCGCGGTAGTCGCCGTCCCAGGCCACAGCCACCTCGGTGGCGTGGGAGGATCCTGCACCGGGTTCGCTTTCCGGGGCCGAATCGGCGCTGGAGACAGCATCCGGGTGCACTTTCCTCCCACCCACCCAGTGCGGACGCCCGACGCGCACCTCACGGTCACCAATCAGGGCGACGATCCCCTGGCCCGGCGTATTGGTGAGCGTGCTCACGGTCAGGTCGCTGCCGGCGTGCGCGGCGATCGCCCGGGCGATGGGATGCTCGGAACCCGCCTCTGCCGCCCCGGCATAGCGGAGCAATTCGGCGTCTGACGTTCCGCTGGCGGCGTGGACGCCCACGACGGACATCGTGCCGGTGGTGACCGTCCCGGTCTTGTCGAGCACGATGGTGTCCACCGCACGTGCGCGCTCGAGCGCCTCCGCACCCTTGATGACGATGCCCAGCTGCGCTCCCCGACCGGTGCCGACGAGGAGCGCAGTGGGGGTGGCCAGTCCGAGCGCGCAGGGGCAGGCGATGATCAGAACCGCGACCGCTGCCGCAGCGGCGAAGGCGACGCTCTCACCCACCAGCAGCCAGGTGCCGAGGGTGAGGCCCGCCAGCACCAGCACGACCGGAACGAAGATCGAAGAGATGCGGTCGGCCAGCGCCTGCACCCGTGCCTTGCCGGTCTGCGCCTCCTCGACAAGCCGGGCGATGTGGGCCAGTTGGGTGTCCCTGCCCACACGGGTCGCGCGCACCACGAGGCGTCCCGTGGTGTTCAGGGTCGCGCCGATCACCTGCGCACCCACCCCGACATCTACGGGCACCGATTCACCGGTGACAAGGGAATTGTCAATGGCGGAGAAGCCCTCGACCACTTCCCCATCGGTCGCGATCTTCTCCCCGGGACGGACGACGAAGAGGTCCCCGAGGGCGAGCTGTTCGATCGGCACGCTGCGCTCGCGACCGTCCACCAGCACCGTCGCGGAGGTGGCCCCCAGGTGCAGCAGTGCGCGGACGGCCTCGCCCGCAACAATCTTCGACCGGGCCTCGATGTAGCGCCCGAGCAGCAGGAAGACGACGATGCCGGCGACGGCCTCGAAGTAGATGTTGGCCTTGCCAGAACCGCGCACGAGCGCCAGCTGGAACTCGTCGTTGTAGCCGAGCTTGCCGGCCTCACCGAAGAACAGCGCGTACAACGACCAGCTGAAGGCGGCGGTGGTTCCGAGGCTGATCAGGGTGTCCATGGTGGTGGCCCGATGCCGGGCGTTCACCAGTGCGGAGTGATGGAACGGCCACGCAGCCCACGCATAGACGGGCAGGGTGAGTGCCAGGCTCAGCCACTGCCAGCCGTCGAACTGCAGCGGCATCAGCATCCCCATCGCGATCACAGGGACACCGAAGACGGCTGCCCAGGTCAGGCGCTCGCGGAGTGCCTCCGCGTGGTCGACCGGGATCGCATCCGGCTTGGGCATCGCAGCGCCGTAGCCCGTGTTCTCCACGACCTGAATGAGGTCCTCTATCCGCAGGAGCGGCGGGTAGAGCACCTTCGCCTTCTCTGTGGCGTAATTCACCGACGCCTGCACCCCGTCAAGCTTGTTCAGCTTCTTCTCGATCCGGGCGGCGCAGGACGCACAAGTCATGCCCGAGATGTCGAGGTCCACCGACTCACGCTGCTGGGTGCTCATCGGCTCAGGCCACGCTGTACTGTTCGCCGGCCTCATAGACGGCTTCGACGATGCGGTCGAAGTCGACGGGGGAATCGGAGGTGACAGCGAGCGTGCCGGCCTCGAGGCTGACGGCTGCCTCGGAGACGCCGGGGACCGCCCCGACCTCCTCGGAGATCGCGTGCGCACAGTGATTGCACGTCATTCCTGAGACGGTGTAACTGGTGATCATTGCAAGACCTTTCCTTGATGGGTTTCTCGGTGAGTGCGTTCAGGAGCGGACGAGTCGTGCGATGGCCGCCGAGGCCTCTGCCAGCTTGATCTCTGCCTCTTCGCCGCCGACGCGGGCCGCACGGACCACGCAGTGGCTGAGGTGCTCATCGAGCATGGCCAGCGCCAGGGCCTCGAGCGCCTTGGTCATCGCTGACACCTGCGTGAGAATGTCGATGCAGTACTGCTCCTCATCCACCATGCGCTGCAGACCCCGGGCCTGGCCCTCGATGCGCTTCAACCGACGCAGGTATTCGTCCTTGTGGTCGAGATAGCCGTGCCCGGAGTCGTGGTGACACTCGGACGGGTGTGACAACTGATCATGGTGGTTCGTTGGCATGGTTCATCCTCCCTTGTCAGGATACCCCCCAAGGGTATGACGGTACAAGGCGAGGGGTTGTGGACATTATGTGCATAACCTGCTCGGGCAACGTCCCATACACCACCGGTAGCGTCGGGTGTCAAGTGGGCATCCGTCATCCTTTGTTCATCTGGAATTTCTTTTTGTCCACACGTGTACGAACTTGTTTTCCCTAGTCAGCAGAATGTTCAACCAGGTTCAACTGCTGCGTCCACAGCTACGACACTGCGTCGTACACAGGCACTGCGGCGTGGCGTGCACGTTGTCCCCAAATGATCCACAGGGCCTGTGGATGACGCCGTTGAGGACCCGTCCGGATGGGTCTAGGTTGACCAAGGTCCGGTCACCCCCTTTCCGGTCGCCGATGACTGTCAGAGGAGCGTCCTAGTGTGCTCATCAGAGCCCGACTGCTGCTCCTGGAGGAAATATGTCGCTCGCTGAGGTGATGCCGTACGGCTCCGAAGCCGACTATGCCGGTCCTGACCGGACTCCTCCGCAGGACGTAGCCGCAGAACAGAGCGTGCTCGGCGCAATGCTGTTGAGCAAGGACGCGATCGGCGATGTCGCCGAGGTCGTCAAGGGCAGGGACTTCTACCGCCCCGCGCACGAGACCATCTACGAAGCAATCATCAACCTGTACGGCCGGGGTGAGCCGGCTGACGCCATCACCGTCGCAGATGAGCTGGCCAAGCAGGGTGAGCTCGGCCGCGTCGGTGGCCACATCTACCTCCACGACCTTCTCTCGCAGGTCTCGATCGCATCCAACGCCGGCTACTACGCCGAGATCGTCAAGGAGAAGGCGATCCTGCGCCGCCTCGTCGAGGCATCGATCAAGATCTCCCAGATGGGTTACGCGGGTCAGGGCGACGTCGCCGGCATCGTGGACGCGGCCCAGCAGGCCATCTACGAGGTGGCCGAAGGCAAGGCCAGCGAGGACTACGAGCCGCTGTCCGCGCTGATGGAATCAACGCTGGACGAGATCGAGGCGCTGAGCGCGCACGGCATCATGGCCGGTGTTCCCACCGGCTTCGTCGAGCTCGACGAAATCACCAATGGCCTCCACGCCGGACAGATGGTGATCATCGCCGCCCGCCCTGGCGTCGGCAAGTCGACCCTCGGGCTCGACCTCGCACGGTCGGCGTCGATCCAGCACGGGTTGTGCTCGGCCTTCTTCAGCCTGGAAATGACCAAGACCGAAATCGTCATGCGCCTCATCTCCGCAGAGGCCCAGGTGCCACTGGGCGACATCCGCAAGGGCCGGATGAGCGACGAGAACTGGGGACGGATCGCGCGCAAGACCGCCGATGTGTCCTCTGCTCCGCTGTACATCGACGACTCGCCGAACCTGACCATGATGGAGATCCGGGCGAAGGCGCGGCGGCTGAAGCAGCGCAACGACCTGAAGCTGGTGATCGTCGACTACATGCAGCTGATGAGCTCGGGCAAACGGGTGGAGAGCCGCCAGCTGGAGGTCTCTGAGTTCTCCCGGCAGATGAAGCTGCTGGCCAAGGAGCTGGAGGTGCCGGTGGTGGCGCTGTCCCAGCTCAACCGTGGTCCCGAGCAGCGCACGGACAAGAAGCCGATGCTGTCAGACCTGCGTGAGTCCGGCTCTCTGGAGCAGGACGCCGACGTCGTGATCCTGCTTCACCGTGACGACATGTACAACAACGCCTCCGAGCGTTCCGGTGAGGCCGACTTCATCATCGCCAAGCACCGTAACGGCCAGACGAAGACGGTCACCGTGGCCTTCCAGGGCCACTACAGCCGCTTCGTCGACATGCAGCACTGAGGCCGATCTTCAAGCGCCCGCGCTTGGCTGTGGATTCACCCACCGTCCTTCGTGGACGCACTCACACTCAGCGGCCGGGCCTGGGGATGAGCCAGGTGCCCGCCGGAGGCCGCGTTACCGCTCGCCGACCCGTCGGCTGGCTAGGGGGAATCGCTCGAACTGCCTCCGCAGCCGAGTCGCAGTCGCTACTGTCGGCATGCCCCCCAAGGCTGGCAGGGCGTTGCGAGACCAACGGCGTACTTAGCTTCACAACTCCCGAGATCGACACCGCTGCAGTGATCACCAACGTCCTCAACGACGAGGCCAAGAGCAAGTACATCGCCTCGAACAATGCGATCCTGCGAGATCAGGCCAAGGCGTTCTACACCGGCATCATCAACGCCATCGATCCGACCATCACGGTCGCTTTCGAGTTCAGCCAGCAATAGGACGACCCGGCACGCTCCGTTGGGGCCGTCGCGTAGTCCGGTAGACCGTCGCGCTGCTGCCATCGCACCCGCCGTCAATTGAGCTCACCGGTTCCAATCGGTATCGCCACGACCCTCTGCGCCTCCGATCTGGCAAAAGCGCTAGCGCGCGACACCACCGGAGGCCACCATGATCACCACCTTGCTCACCGAGTCCGGCCTTGTCGGCATGCACGTCGACAACGTCCGCTCACTCATCTGGCTCGTCCGCGATGACGGGCTCATCCTCTCCACCGATCTCGCAGGCAGCGCGACCAAGCACCAGCAGCTGACCGGCACTCCGGTGGACATCGCGGGGTCGAAGACCCTTGTGGCCGCCGTTCTCGACGACGGCACAGCATGGACGCTCGACCCGGACGACCCGGATACCGCAGCCGCCCAAGTGGCGACCTTCGCCGGCGTGCCCAGCCAGATTGCGGTCAGCCGCACCGGAACGACGGTCCTCGCCGCGATCGGGGGCAGCGGCTTCGTTGCACCGGTCACCACCGGGACGGTGACGACTTTCGGGCTTCCCGCAGGCACCACGGGCGTCGCGATCCTGGCAACGCGCCTGGCCGCGGCGGCCAACGACCCCGGTACGGGCGAGTCCCGGCTCCGTCGCCTCGGCGGCTTCTGGCTGGGCTCACAGTCCGCGCCCGTCGCGAAGCTGGGACGCGCCGGCGCGAGCGCCGACTCGACCGTGATCTTCGGCGCATCACCGGCGACCAACACCGTCGTCGGCTGGGAGCCGTCCACTGCGGCGATCAGCACCGGGGACGTCGCTGCGCTGCCGGGCACCGTGGTCGAGGTGCAGGGACTCGCGGACGGCCGCATCGTGGTCCTCACCGACCAGGTGCTGGCAATCGTCGACAGCCTTGCCGACCTCACGGTCAGCGTCCCGCCGACCATCACGACACCCGGCACGCCGCTGTTCGTCGCCTCCTGGGTGCGCCTTGACTACGACCTCGGCACCAGCGGACTGAGCCCAACGGACATCTCCTTCGCCGTCCCGGACGGCCCCGACGCCGGCGTCGTCTCCCACACCCGCGAGAACGGCTCCACCGACCCGAGCCCGATCCTCGTCGCCGGCGGACGCCTCGGCACCTACAAGGTGGTGATGATCGAGACCGCGACCAATACCGAGATCGCCGCGGCCGAGTTCACCGTCACCAACGACTGGGACGACGCCGACACCGGCCCCTCGCGAATGGTCACCGGACGCGCCGGCGACTTCGCCGGCGATTCCGGTTGGGGCGGCGGCCCATCCACCCCGCAGAACCTGGGCGACCTGACCCACACCGGCAACTGGGACGTGCTGGTCATGCTCGTCGACACCAGTACGGCCCGCTGGCCGGCAGCGACGCTGGCGCAGAGCCGCACCGACGCGCTGGACCACGCGATCAACGGCTTCACCGTCGGCGCAACAAACCGCTCGGCGAAGCTGTACTACGACGAGAACTCGTCGAACCAGCTCACGCTCGTGCCGCGGAACAACACCACCTTCGGGCCGGTCGAGATGCCCAACGCCTGGACCAGCTACTTCTCCCAGGAGGTCGACGAGGACGGCAACATCACCGACGCCCGCTGGGCACCCAAAGGCGCATCGTGGCAGGCCTTCCTCACCCAGGCGATCAACGACGGCGACGTCACGACTGCCGATCTGCAGGCCGTCGACTCGGTGGTCTTCCTCCCGTTCTCACCGGACGCCAGCCCCGCCGCCGGCGACCGGTTCGCGTGGCCCTACGGCGACATCGGCAAGCAGAACATGCTCCTGGGCACCAACGTCATGACCGACCAGGGACAGCTCGCCTGCATCCAGGCGCCGCTCGACTTCTCCATCCACGACGGACGCCACGCACACGCCACCATGAGCCATGAACTCGGCCACAACCTCGGCCTGCTGGACGTCTACGACTCGACCAGCTACACCGCCGAGGTCTCCGGCCGGATCACCTCCGACTGGGAGATGATGGCCGGCTCGCGCAACGCCCTGCCGCACTACAGCATCTCCAACAAGATGCGCATGGGGTGGGTGCCGCAGGCCCAACTGCAGCTGTTCAACTTCTCCGGGGCTGGCGGCGTCGACCAGAACGTCACCCTGCACGCCGCGGAGCTCGGCAGCCCGCCCGCCGGTCGCGTCCGGGGCATCGAGATCCGGCTGGGCGACGGCTGGAACTACTACATCGAGTACCGCTCCGAGCAGTCCGGGTTCATCTCCGACGACGTCCCGACCGACCGTCGGGTGGTCCTCACCGACGTCACGTCGGAGAACTTCTCGCCGCCGATCCAGCGCCCACGCATCCTGTTCGTGCCCAACGACGTGGACGGCGACGGGCGCATCCTCGGGGTGAGCGACGACTTCACAGCCACCGACCCGGGCACCGGGTTCGAGCTCGAGGTATCGGTGGTCTCCACAGACGAGGACAACGCTGTCGTGCGGGTGCGTTACGGCTCGAA
>JBBRIY010000112.1:0-8064 GCA_038220215.1 Propionibacteriales bacterium | reverse complement strand
GGCCTCGCCATGGGTCTCCTTCCCACTTCTCATTGGTTCGCCGATTAACTGCTGGCAAAAAGAAAACCCCGGTGCACGTAGGCAACCAGGGCGATCAAACTCAATGAGCGTGATTCAGGTTTCACCTACGCGGGATTTGGCCTTTCCTGGCGAGCCAGGTCAAGTACCAGCGGTCTTCGGCATCGATAACTCTACAGAGTGACGAGCCCGGGGAGCAAATCGGGGCGCGGTCGCCGCCAAGGCTGTCGAAATGCACAGACCCCGCGCCGTTAACCGGAGCGGGGCCTGCGAAAAGAGCTGTCACTCAGCCGGCTTGACCTTCGCCGGGTCGACCGGGACGCCGGGGCTCATGGTCGATGCGACCGTGATCTTCTTCATGTAGCGACCCTTGGAGGCGCTCGGCTTGAGCCTCATCACCTCGTCGATGGCGGCGAAGTAGTTCTCGGACAGCTGAGCCTCCGTGAACGACGCCTTGCCGACGATGAAATTCAGGTTGGCGTGACGGTCGACGCGGAACTCGATCTTGCCGCCCTTGATGTCGTTGACGGCCTTGGTGACGTCCATGGTGACCGTGCCGGTCTTCGGGTTCGGCATCAAGCCACGCGGACCGAGCACGCGGCCCAGCCGTCCGACCTTGCCCATGAGGTCGGGGGTGGCGACGACGGCATCGAAGTCGAGGTAGCCGCCGGCGATCTTGTCGATCAGCTCGTCGCCGCCGACCTCGTCAGCGCCTGCTGCGATGGCTTCGTTGGCCTTCTCACCGGTGGCGAAGACGAGGACCCGTGCCGTCTTGCCCGTGCCGTTGGGGAGGTTCACGGTGCCACGAACCATCTGGTCGGCCTTGCGGGGATCCACCCCGAGCCGAATGGCGACCTCGACGGTCTCGTTGAACTTCGCCGAGGCGTTCTTCTTGACGATCGTCAGGGCAGCCTCGGGGCTGTACAGCTGTTCCTCGTCAAAGTTCTCAAGTGCGGCCTGGTAGGCCTTGCTGCGCTTCATTCTGGTCTCCTGCTGCTAGTCGGTCCCCGTATGGACCGGGTGCCAGTCGTGGTGTGGGCTCAGCTGCCCTCCCACTGGATGGGTGTGTTGTGTGCTGCTCGGTCAGAGCTGGACGGTGACGCCCATGGAACGGGCGGTGCCGGCCACGATCTTCATCGCGGCTTCGATGTCGTTGGCGTTGAGGTCAGGCATCTTGGTCGTGGCGATCTCGCGCACCTGGTCGGCGGTGAGCTTGCCCACCTTGTCCACGTGGGGCCGAGCCGAGCCGCTCTTCAGTCCGGCGGCCGTCTTGATCAGTTCCGCGGCCGGCGGGGTCTTCGTGATGAACGTGAACGTGCGGTCCTCGTAGATCGTGATCTCGACCGGGATGATCGTGCCACGCATGGGCTCGGTCTCTGCGTTGTACCGCTTGCAGAACTCCATGATGTTCACGCCGTGCGGGCCGAGCGCGGTGCCGACCGGCGGGGCGGGGGTTGCCGCGCCCGCCTTCAGGGCCACCTTGACGATCGCGGCGACCTTCTTCTTGGGAGGCATTTCGTTTGGGTCCTTCTGTTCGGGTTACTTCGGTGTTCGCCGGCGGCCGGGCTGACCGTCAGGCATGCGGACTGCTTAGACCTTCTGGATCTGGCCGAGGGTCAGGTCGACCGGGGTCTCCCGGCCGAGGATCTCGACCAGTGCCTTGAGGCGCTGGCTGTTCGCATTGATCTCGGTGATGGTCGCGTGCACCCCTGCGAAGGGGCCCTGGACCACCATGACGGAGTCCCCGACCTTGAAGTCGGCGATCTCGATCTTCTTCGTGTTGCGCTTCGGGCCGGTGGAGTTGGCTGCCGCGAGGGCAAGGGCCGCCGGCGCCAGCATCTTCTCGACCTCTTCGAGGCTCAGCGGCACCGGAGCGTTCGCGTGGGCGACGAAACCGGTGACCGACGGCGTGTGCCGGACCGCAGCCCAGGACGCATCGGTGAGCTCCATGCGCACGAGCACATAGCCCGGGAGCACGGTGCGGGTGACCGTCTTGCGCGCACCGTTGCGGGTCTCCATGACCTCTTCGGTTGGCACGACGGCCTCGTAGATGTAGTCCTCCATGCCGAGGGTCTTCACCCGGTTGTCGAGGTTCTGCTTGACCCTGTTCTCCATGCCGGAGTAGGTGTGGATGACGTACCAGTCCCCCACCTGCGTACGCAGTTGCAGGCGCAACTCCTCGAGCACGGCCTCGTCGTCGGCGTCGAGCACGACCGGCTCGGGCTCCGGCTCGGTCTCGTCATCGCCGAAGTTCAGGACCAGGTCGTCGTCGGCCTCGATCCCGCCGAGGTCGCCGAAGTCGAGGTTCAGCTCCAGGTCGTCAGCCACAGGGGCGTCCGGCGTGCCGAGATCGATCTCGATCTCCGGCTCGGGCCCGCGGTCGTCGCCCGGTGCGTTGTTGTCTGTCACTACTACTCGCTTTCCTGTGGTCAGCCGAAGATCCGCAACAGCGCCGTGCCGAACGCGAGGTCCAGCACGGAGACGATGCCGATCATGATCAGGACGAACACCAGTACGACGATGAAGTACTGCTGCAGCTGGTTGGGGGTCGACCAGACCACCTTCTTCAGCTCCGCGACCGACTCGCGGACGAACTGGACCGGAGTGGTGCGGCGGTGTTCCTCTGTCGTGGTGCTCCGCCGCCGCTTCGCGGTGGCGTGGCCCTTGCCATCCACCGCTGCTGCGACGACCGTCCTGCGGGCCGGGCGGGCGCCTGCCGCGGCGATCGCGACCTGCTCCTCCTCGGTCAACTCGACGTCCTCAAGGCCCATTGCCTCAAGATCGAGCTCCTCGGCGCCTGCGTCAGCAGGGAGGTCGGCCGAAGCCTTCTCCTGATCGTCCGCCACAGGCCGTCCTTCACTTTCGCTGATTTTGATGGTGCAAACCGTCCAAGGCCGAACGGCTGCCCAGCAGGGCAAGAGGGACTTGAACCCCCAACCTGCGGTTTTGGAGACCGCTGCTCTGCCAATTGAGCTATTGCCCTTGATGGTGATCGCCCCGGTGTGTGGGCATGACCCAGTCCGCGTTGGTCACCAAGTACAGGATTGTACGGGTTTTCCAAGGGCGCGTCGAACCGGCAACCTCGGATCAAAGGACCTTCGCGATCGCCCTTGCGACGTGGTCGACGTTGCCCGGGTTGAGCGCGGCGACGCAGATCCGGCCCGCGTCCGTGCCGTACACGCCGTGGGCTTCGCGCAGGACGTGCATCTGCGCGGAGGTGAGCCCGCAGTAGCTGAACATGCCCACCTGGTCGGCGATGAAGCCGAAGTCCCTTCCGGCACCGGCTGCGGCGAGCGCACCGACAAGCGCAGAGCGCATTTCGCGGATCCGCAGCCGCATGCCTTCAAGCTCCGAGGCCCACAGCGCACGGAGCTCGGCGTCCATCAGCACCTTGGCGACGACGGCGGCCCCGTGCGTCGGCGGGCTGGAGTAGGTGGTGCGGACAGTCACCTTGAGCTGTGACAACACCCGCGCGGCCTCCCCGGCGTCGGCGGCGACGACGCTCAGGCCGCCCACCCGTTCGCCGTACAGGCTGAAGCTCTTGCTGAAGGACGACGCGACCAGCACGGGTATGCCGAGCGCTGCGAACCGGGTGACGACAGCGCCATCCGGTTCGAGACCGGCAGCGAAGCCCTGGTAGGCCAGGTCGAGGAGCGGCACGAGGCCACGCTCGACGACGACCTCGGCGACCTGCGCCCAGTCGGCCTCACCGAGGTCGTAGCCCGTGGGGTTGTGGCAGCAGGCGTGCAGCACGACGACCGTGCCCGGATCGGCAGCCCGCAGGTCCTCCAGCATGCCGGCGACGTCGACGCCGCCCCGCTCGGGGGCGTAGTAGCGGTAGGTGCCCACCTCGAAGCCGGCCCGGGTGAACAGGGCCAGGTGGTTCTCCCACGACGGGTCGGAGATCAGCACCGTCCGGCGGGCGTCGGTGAGCTTGAGGAACTCGGCGCCGATCTTGAGCGCGCCCGTGCCACCAAGGCCCTGGATGGTGACCACCCTGCCGGACGCGACGGGCTCGGAGCCGGCGCCAAAGACCAGTTCGCGCACGCTCCTGGTGTAGGCGGGCAGTCCGTCGATGGGCTGGTAGCCGCGGGCGACGGGCGCTGCGGCGAGCGCGGCCTCTGCGGTGCGGACGCACTCCAGGAGGGGCACCTTGCCGTCCGGACCGAGGTAGACACCGACGCCGAGGTTGACCTTGTCAGCACGGTCGTCGGCGAGGAACGCCTCGGTGAGCCCGAGGATCGGGTCACGAGGAGCCAACGGGATACTGGACAGGATGCTCACGGGGTTCTTCCTTTCACAGGCCGCCTGCCAGTCTAGGACACCCCTGCGACGTTGAGGGTGGCCCCGACGAGGACGGGTTCGGGCACCAACCGGACGCCGTAGGCCTCCTCGACCCCTTCACGTACCTCGCGGGCGAGTTCGAGCACCGCTGCTGCCGTCGCACCACCCCGATTGGTGAGCGCGAGGGAATGCTTGGTGGAGATCCGTGCCAGTCCGGAGCCGTAGCCACGACTGAAACCCGCGTGCTCGATCAGCCAGGCAGCGCTGGTCTTCACGCTGCCGTCGGGCTGCGGATAGCGCGGCGCGTCCGGCGGCAGCCCGGCTGCGACGGCTGCGGTCAGCAGCGGGTTGGTGAAGAAGCTGCCGGCGCTCCAGGTGTCACGGTCGTCGGCGTTGAGCACCATGCCCTTGCCGCGGCGCAACTCGAGCACGGCCTGCCGCACCTCGAGCATCGGCGCGCGGGCGCCGGGTTCGACCCCGAGCGCGCGGGCCAGTTCGGCGTAGCGCACCGGCTCGGACATGGTCCCGAGCCGGAACTGGAAGCTGACGGTGAGCACGACGAACCGGTCGGGAATCGCCTTGAAGAGGGAGCGACGGTAACCGAAATGGCAGTCAACGGTGCTACGGGTGACGATCCGGTGCTCCTCGCGGTCGTAGACCCGCACCCGGGCGATCGTCTGGCTCACCTCCTGGCCGTAGGCGCCGACGTTCTGGATCGGCGTGGCCCCGACCAGACCGGGGATCCCGGAGAGTGCCTCGATGCCGACCTGTCGCCGGCTGATCGTTTCCGCGACGAACGCGTCCCAGGGTTCCCCCGCAGCGACGTTGATGAACGCGCCGGAGCACGCTGCGACGTCCTCGGTGTGCACCCCGCGGAGACGTCCGGTGTGCACGACGGTGCCGGGGAAACCCTCATCGGCGACGAGGAGGTTCGACCCGCCACCGAGGATCAGCAACGGTTCGCCCGCCTCGTCGGCCGTGCGGACGGCCTCGATCAAGTCGGCCTCGGACTCGGGCTCGACCCACGATCGCGCCGGTCCCCCGACCCGCAGCGTCGTGTGCTCAGCCAGCAGCTCAGCCAAGGTCCACCTCGGCTGTGACGGCGCCGAGCACCTTCACGTCATCACTGAGTGCCTCGACGCTCACCGTCGCGACGCCGTCGGCGACCTTCGTCACCGTGCCGGCAAAGGTGACGACAGTGCCGCCCAGCTCCGGCACGACGACCGGCTTGGTGAAGCGGACATAGTAGCTGCGCACCCGGCCGGGATCCCCGGCCCAGTCGGTGACCACCCGCAGCGCCGTGCCCATGGTGAGCATGCCGTGGGCGATCACATCGGGCAGTCCCAGGGCGGCAGCCGCGGGATTCGACCAGTGGATGGGGTTGAAGTCGCCGGAAGCGCCGGCGTAGCGCACCAGGTCGGCGCGGGTGAACGTACGGTTGAAGCCCGGCAGGATCTGCCCGACCTCGACTCCGGTCAACGGGCTCATGCCGCCTCCCCCGTCGTGTGCATCAGGGTGGACGTGGCCGTGCACAGCGCCTCCCCTGTCGTCGTTGCCAAGGCGACGGCGATCGTGATGATGGCCGTGGCGCCGCGCGCCCGCACCTTCTCGATCGTCAGGGTCGCGCTCACCTCGTCACCGGTGCGCAGCGGACGCTGCCAGGCGAACCGCTGGTCGACGTGCACCGTCCGGCTCAGGCTGAGCTCGAGCTCGGGGTCGGCGAACATCGCGTCCCAGGCGGCGGAGGAGAGCACGACGGCGAAGGTCGGCGGAGCGATGGCGTCGTCGCCGGCGTAGGCAGGGTTGTCCGGGTCACCCAGGGCTGTGGCGAACTCGGCGATCTTCGCACGGCTCACCTCATAGGGTGCGGTCGCAGGGTAGCTGCGCCCGACGTGGTCTTCACTGATCGGCATGCGACCAGATTAGGGCAGCCCGGTCAAGGCAGCCCAGTCACGGCAGCACAGCTCAGCGGTCGCCGAGGAACGCGAGCACCCTGCTGGTGAGAAGCTCGGCAGCCGCGGCATCGTAGGACGGCAGGCTCGAATCGGCGAAGTAGTGCTGGTCGCCGGGATAGAGGAACAGCTCGACCGGAGCCCCGGAGTCAACCAGCTCGCGAGCGGCGTCGAGGTCGCCTTCGGTCGTGAACAGCGGGTCCGCGTCCATGCCGTGCACCTGCCCGGGGAGCCCCTCTGGCCAGGAGCCGAACGCCTCGACCGGCACGAAGGAGTAGCACAGCACCGCCCCGAGGGCCCCCGGGCGGGTCTGCGCAAGGCTCTGCGCGACAACGACGCCGAAGGAGAAGCCGATGTAGATGAGGTTCTCGGGCAGTCCCTCCGCCAGCTGGGCGCCGACCTCGACGTAGTGGTCGAAGCCTCGCTGCTCGACGAACGCGATGCCCTCGGAAATGCTGGAGAAGGTCCTGCCGTCGAACAGGTCGGGGGCGTGGACGGTGTGCCCGGCCTCGCGCAACTCGTCTGCGAAGGCGTGGAAGCCGGCGGTCTGTCCCATCGCGTGATGGACGAGAAGTACTTCGGCCATGTCCCTCCTGCGGTCGGTGCGGTTGGACCGAGTTTGGAACCGTCCCCAATTTGGTCCGGCTGCGGTGTTCGGGCCAGCTTAGGATCAGGCAGGGGCCAGGCCGTGCTCGCTGAGCAGTTGCCGCACCGCCTGCCGCCGGTCGGCCGGCACCTGGACCGCCCGGCTGTGGACGTTGATGCGTCCGGCGAGCCGGTCGGAGATGCTCCAGCGTCCGACGTCCACCGTGGTGAGGACGAGCTGGGTGGAGCCGAGCACGGTGATGAAGCGGGCCTCGGAGACATCGGCCCAGGCCAGCCGCCACATCCTGGGCCCGAGTTCCTTGGTGATGCCGGTGGCATCGAGGCGTGCGTTGAGGTGCCGGGCGAGGCTCAGGCGCCACGCCTGGGACAGCAGCACGAGCACGGCGATCATCAGCACAACCGACTCTTCACCGGTGAACAGCGGGACGACCAGGACCGTCGCCGCGGCAAGGCACGCTGCGAAGCCGAACATGTTGGCGCGGTCGGCCAGCTTCCACTCGATCATCGGTATCCGGACACAACGAAGCCGCCCGCTGATGCGGGCGGCTCCATGGGCGTGACGGTCAGCGAGTCTCGCGGTGCGCGGTATGCAGGTGGCACTTCGGGCAGAACTTCTTCAGTTCCATCCGGTCTGGATCGTTGCGCCGGTTCTTCTTGGTGATGTAGTTGCGCTCCTTGCACTGAGTGCACGCCAAGGTGATCTTGGGGCGAACATCGCCTGACTTCTTGGCCATCAGCTTCCTCTTTCCGTACGGATGGTGCTTTGGTAGCGGGAGCGGGACTTGAACCCGCGACACAGCGATTATGAGCCGCTTGCTCTACCGCCTGAGCTATCCCGCCCCAGTTCGGACTCCAGGGGCCTGGGCGACGGGCGGTAAATCCGTCAAATCCGAACGCAGAGCCCCCATGCGGAATCGAACCGCAGACCTTCTCCTTACCATGGAGACGCTCTGCCGACTGAGCTATAGGGGCCGGACAGCGCTTGAGACTACCCCACCAGCGGCGTGGTCCCCAAATCGGGCCGGACCACGGCTTCCGCGCCTCTGCCATGGACCCTCGCAGGTCAGCGCAGGTCGTCGGCGTTGGGCATTTCGGAGCGCTCTTCGACCCAGCCGGATGCCGGCGTCGCACGCCTCTCGAGTTCACGCCGTGCCCGACGTCGTTGCCGCGTGGTGCCCGTGAGGACGCGGAGCCTGCCCACCGG
>JBBRIY010000111.1:0-8138 GCA_038220215.1 Propionibacteriales bacterium | reverse complement strand
CGGCAGCGGTGCACGAAAGTGCGCGCGGCGCCCCTTTCTGAAACCGCGGTGAAGCGGCAAAGTTGGCCTTGCCTGCCTCAACCACGCCTCAAAGGAGAGCCCTGTGAAAAAACTGATCAACGATCCGGCCAATGTGGTCGCTGAAACCCTGGCTGGGTTCCAGGCTGCACATGCTGATCTGGTCACCGTTCATTACGACCCTGACTACGTGGTTCGCGCCGATGCGCCGATCAAGGGCAAGGTCGGATTGGTCTCTGGCGGTGGCTCCGGCCACGAGCCGCTGCACGCTGGTTACGTGGGCAAGGGCATGCTCGACGCCGCCGTCCCCGGCGCCGTCTTCACCTCACCGACCCCGGATCCGATCCTCGAGGCCACGAAGGCCGTCGATGGCGGCGCCGGTGTCCTGCACATCGTGAAGAACTACACCGGTGACGTGCTCAACTTCGAGACCGCAGCCGAGATGGCCGAGATGGAAGGCATCACCGTCAAGGCGATCGTCGTCAACGACGACGTCGCAGTGGAGGACTCCACCTGGACCGCCGGACGCCGCGGCGTCGCGGGCACCGTCCTGATCGAGAAGATCGCCGGCGCAGCAGCCGAGCGTGGCGACGACCTCGACGGCGTCCTCGCGATCGCAGAGAAGGTCAACGCCTCTGTGCGTTCGATGGGCGTCGCGCTCACCGCCTGCACCGTCCCGCACGCCGGCAAGCCCTCCTTCGACCTCGGCGAGGACGAGATCGAGATCGGAATCGGCATCCATGGCGAGCCCGGCCGTCACCGCATTCCGATGGCACCGGCCGACGCGATCACCGACCAGCTGGTCGACCCGATCCTTGCCGACCTGAATGCCCCGGCGGGCTCCAAGGTGCTGCTGTTCGTCAACGGCATGGGTGGCACCCCCGAGGCCGAGCTCTACATCGTCTACAACCACGCTCGTGCGCGCCTCGCGGACGCCGGGCTGGAGGTCACCCGTTCGCTGGTCGGCAACTACATCACCTCGCTGGAGATGCAGGGTTGCTCGATCACCGTCCTGGTGCTCGACGACGAGCTCACGGGCCTGTGGGACGCACCGGTCTACACCCCCGCGATGCGTCGCGGGCTCTGAGGATCAACAGGTGAGCGACACATTGTCATCTGCCTGGGCGCTCGCGTGGATTCGCGGCGCCCAGGCCGTCCTGGCTGAGAATCGGGAAACCCTGAACGACCTCGACCGCGCCATCGGCGACGGCGACCACGGCGAGAACATGGACCGTGGCATGAAGGCCGTCGTCGGCAAGCTGGCCGACGGGGCCGAGGACGTCCAGGGTGTGCTGAAGACGGTGGCATCGACCCTGATGTCCACTGTCGGCGGCGCAGCCGGTCCCCTGTACGGCACGGCATTTCTTCGGGCAGCCAAGGCGACCGAGGGTGACGTGGACGCCGACGGTGTTGTCGCCATCATTGCCGGAGCTCTGGAGGGCATCGTCGCGCGCGGCAAGGCCACCACCGGCGAGAAGACCATGGTCGACTCGTGGTCGCCGGCACTGGACGCAGCCAAGGCTGTCGCCCAGTCCGGCGGCACCCCGGCGGCAGCGCTCCGGGCAGCGGCAGACGCCGCGGCCAAGGGCTCGGACGACACGATCCCGTTGCGGGCTTCGAAGGGGCGTGCCTCCTACCTCGGTGAGCGCTCGATGGGTCACCGTGACCCGGGCTCGCTGTCCACCACGATCATCCTGAAGGCTGCTGCGGACGCCGCGGAGGCGGCGTGACCGATCCTCAGGCTCAGGGCACAGTCGCCCTGGTGATTGTTTCCCACTCGGCGCAACTCGCCGATGGGGTGGTGGAACTGGCTGCCCAGATGGCTCGCAATGTCGAACTCAGGGCTGCCGGTGGCACCGATGACGGCCGCATCGGAACCTCGTTCGACAAGGTGAGCGAAGCCGTGACCGAGCTGCGTGCAGCCGGTCACGACGTCGCGATCCTCACCGACCTCGGATCGGCGACCATGACGGTGGAGGCGGTCCTCGACTTCCTCGACGACGACGAACTGGAGCACGTGAAGTTCAGCGATGGTCCGCTCGTCGAGGGCGCCGTCGCCGCTGCAGTCACCGCGCAGGTGGGGGGCGACCTGGATGCCGTCGTCGTCGCAGGAAGGGCCCGCGAGCTCTTCAGCTGAACAACCGATCTCCGCATCCCGATCTCCCCATCCCGCCGAGGGCCAGCCTTAGCGTCGAGGGCCACACCCCAGGGTGGAGCCTTCGACGGCAAGGCTGGCCCTCGACGGGATGGGGTGGGCCGGGTGCGGGTGGGCAGGGCTAGCGGGCGGACGGGGCTAGCGGGCGGACGGGGCTAGCGGGCGGACGGGGCTAGTTCTAGCGCGCAGCCCAGAGCATGCCGCGGGTGATCAGCTCGCGCACCGGGGGGTGACGCAGGTCGTCGACGCCGTGGCCGATCGTCGTGATGAAGATCCGGCCCTGACCCCAGCGCCGCGACCAGGCCACCGGGGCCCGGTACGGCTCGGGCCAGGGGTCACCTGGCTGGGGCACGATCCGGGTCGTGGCCAGGACGGTCGAGAGCGTGTCGCAGAGCACCCAGTACTGCTCGGAGGTGACCTCGAAGTCAGCAAGACCCGAAGTGATGGGGTGTGCCTTCGACTCCTCGGTGAACTGCACTGCGTACGGCACCATCCCGTGGGGATGGGCGGTGAACACCCCTCCCAGCATCTGGCTGTACTCGACGGTCTGGCGGAAGGCGTCCAGGGCGCCTCCGTGCCAGCCGGCGAAACCGACGCCATTGACGATGGCCTCGCGTAGGCCCCGGAACTCGTCGAGCAGGATGTCGCCCTGCGTCCAGGACTGGACGATCAGCGACAGCGAGCCCATCAGTTCGGCATCGGCGTATGCCTCGAGGGAGTCCTCGACGATCACCTCGAAGCCTGATTCGGACAGGAAGCCGGTGAACTCATCGGTGGAGGCCTCGGGGGTGTGGCCTTCCCAGCCGCCACGGACAACGAGGGCCCGGCGCGAAGGGTGTGAAGCCGTCATCACGCTCCTTCCCGCGCGTCGGTGCCGTCCACCATGGCTTCGACGGCTGCAGGCGAAAGAACCTGGTCGCACACCAGGGTGCTCGCACCAATAATCCCGGCTCGCGGCCCCGCAATGGAAGCGTTGATCCGCAAGTCGTGGGTGGCCAGTGGCAGGGATTTTGCATACACCGATTCGCGGATGCCGGCGATCAGTTGCTCATGGGCCTGAGCCAGGATGCCACCGACGGCGATCACGGAGGGATTGAGCAGCGACACGACTCCGGCCAGCACCTCGCCCGCGGTTCTGCCCGCGTCCCGCATCACCTGCATCGCGGCCTTGTCCCCCGACCTGACCAGGCTCACGATGTCGGCCCCCGAGGTCGCCGTGCGGCCGGCCGCGTCCAGCTGTTCGAGTAGGGCCGGCACGCCGATGACGGCTTCCAGGCACCCTGTTCCGCCGCAATGGCACGGGTTCGGGGGGCCGCCGGGCACCCGGATGTGCCCGATGTCCCCGCTGGAACCCTGCGCGCCGCGACGGATCTGGCCGTCAAGGATGATCCCCATGCCGACCCCGGTTGCGAACTTCACGAACACGAGGTCGGGGACGTCCTTCCAGGCAAGCGCGTGTTCGCCGATCGCCATGATGTTGGCGTCGTTGTCGACGTAGATCGGCACGCCGAAGGCAGCGTTGAGGGCGCCGACGATGTCGTACCCGTCCCAGCCCGGCATGATCGGCGGGCTGGAGGGCCGCCCGGACGTGTGGGTGACCGGGCCGGGGACGCCGACCCCGACCCCCTTCAGGCGGGAGGCGGGGATGCCCGCGGCGACAAGGAGTTCGTGGCAGATCGCGATCACACGTCTGAGTACGACCTCTGGCCCCTCCTCGACGCTGAGGGCGACCTGGTTCTCGGTCAGGATCCTCACCGAGAGGTCGGTCAGCCCGATCCGCACGTGGCTGGCGCCGATGTCGACGGCAAGGACCGCGCCGGCGTCCGGCTTGAAGTAGAACGATGCTGCCGGCCGGCCCATCGCCGAGGATCGCTCGCCGATCTGGCCGATCAGGCCGACGTCGGACAACGAGTCGAGCCGGGCGGCGATGGTCGAGCGGGCCTGACCGGTGATGGCGACGAGCTGCGCGCGTGTGCGTGGCTCTGCCCGGAGCAGCTGGAACACCTCACCGACCCCTGGGGCCCGCGGCAGGATGCGCTGCAGCTCTTCCATGGGCAGAAGTAAAGCACCAACTCCTGCGTAGTTGTGCGTTCGTCCGACAACTAATCGGCCGAACCGGTCGGTAACGGGTTGATAACAAGCCGACTTTTGCTTGACGGGCGACAGAAGTGGACTAGCCTCATGCCATGGTCACCGACGATCATCAAGGCTCCCCGCTCCTCACCGCGAGCGGGGTCGTGAAGCACTTCCCCGGCGCAAAGGCGCTCGACGGGGTTGATCTGGATGTCTACGCCGGTGAGGTGCACTGTCTCCTTGGCCAGAACGGCGCGGGCAAGTCGACGCTGATCAAGGTGTTGGCCGGTGCGCACCGGCCTGATGCCGGCGTGATCACCTGGCAGGGGCAGCAAGTCTCGTTCCTCAACCCGGTCGCGGCGCTGCGCGCAGGGATCGCGACCATGTACCAGGAACTCGACGTCGTCGACGGGCTCACCGTGGCGGAGAACATCTTCCTGGGCAACGAGGTGAGCGTTGCCGGCTTCACCCAGCGCTCAGCCGTCCATGCCCGCACCCGGGACGTGCTCGAGCGCCTCGGCCACTCCAACATCTCCCCCAACACCGAGGTCGAGCAACTGTCCGCCGCCGGCAAGCAGATCGTCTCGATGGCGCGGGCGCTCTCCCACGACGCCCGACTGATCATCATGGACGAGCCATCCGCCGTCCTTGACTCCGAAGAGGTGGCCAACCTCTTCCGCGTGGTGAGGGACCTTGCAGCGAACGGGATCGCCGTCATCTACATCTCCCACCGACTGGAGGAGATCCGCCAGATCGGTGACCGCCTCACCGTCCTCAAGGACGGCAAGACGGTGGCCACCGGTTTGCAGGTCAGTGAAACCCCCACCTCGAAGGTGATCTCGCTGATGACCGGCCACGCCGGCACCCTTGAGTTCCCGCCGCGCAGCAACGCGGCCTTCGGCGACACCGTGCTCAGCGTCCGCGACCTCGCGCTGGACGGCCTGTTCAGCGATATCAGCTTCGACGTTCGCGCGGGCGAGATCGTCGGCCTCGCCGGACTCGTCGGCTCGGGACGCTCGGAGATCATCGAGACGATCTACGGAGCCCGGCGCGCGACGTCCGGCCAGGTCCTCCTCTCCGGGAAGCCGGTGGCCCGGGGCAATGTCGCAGCCAGCGTCAAGCAGGGCATGGGTTTCTGTCCAGAGGAGCGCAAGACCCAGGGCCTGCTGATGGAGGAGTCGGTGGGCCGGAACATCACCCTCTCGATCTACACCCGCCTGGCACGGCTCGGCTTCGTCGACGACACAGCGGAACTCGCCGTCGCACGCGAGCAGGTGGCCAAGCTCGGCATCGTGCCCGCCGACCCCGAGCGCGAGGCGCGCACCCTCTCCGGCGGGAACCAGCAGAAGATCCTGCTCGGCCGCTGGCTGGCCCATGGCACGAAGGTGCTCTTCCTCGACGAACCGACCAGGGGCGTGGACGTCGGCGCCCGGGCCGAGGCCTACCAGCTCATCCGGGAACTCGCGGCCAGCGGCGTTGCCCTCGTGGTGGTCTCCTCCGAACTCGAGGAGGTCCTCGGCCTGGCCGACCGGGTCCTTGTGATTGCAGAGGGACGTGTCTTGCACGTCGCCAAGGCAACCGACATCTCCGAGCACCAGATTCTCGACCTCATCGTGGAAGGAACCCCGGCATGAGCGCCCAGGTATCTGCTGCCCCCTCGAAAGCCAAGCGGCGATTGCCGGCGAGCGTGACCCGGAACCTCGGTCTGGTGATCGCCTTCCTGATCATCTGCCTGATCGGCTACATCACCGCAGGCGGCAGGTTCGCCAGCGTCGACAACATGATGACCATCCTGCGCCTCGCAGCGATCGTCGGCGTGGTCTCGATCGGGCAGTGCTTCGTGATCACCTCCGGGGGCATCGACCTCTCGGTGGGTTCGATGCTCGGGCTGGCCACCGTCTGGGCCACCACCGGCGCGACCCAGTTCTACGCGAACCAGACCACCTGGTTGCTGATGGTCTTCGTCGCGCTCGTCGTCGGAGTTGTCGGCGGCATCCTCAACGGGATCATGGTTGCCTACGGCAAGATCGTGCCCTTCATGGCGACGCTCGCCCTGCTGGTGGCTGCCAAGGGCCTGGCCGAGTGGATCGCCAACCGTCAGACCCAGATCATCAGGGTGCGGGGCTTCGAGCAGTTCTTCAGCAACGACCCGCTCGGGATCCCGGTGATCGTCTGGATGTTCGCCCTCGTCGCGGCCGGTGGCTGGGTGCTCTACAACCGCACGACCTTCGGCCGGCGCACCATCGGCATCGGCGGCAACCTCGAGGCCACCCGGCTCGCGGGCATCAAGACCGACCGCCACATCGTCATGCTGTACGCGCTGAGCGGGCTGACCGTCGGCATCGCCGCCGTGATGATGATGGGCCGGACGATGGCCGGCACCTCCACCCACGGCAGCCTCTACGAGATGGACGCGATCGCGGCCGTCGTCGTGGGCGGCACCTTGCTGCGCGGCGGCCGGGGAACGATCTTCGGCACCGTGATCGGCGTCCTGATCTTCACGACCCTCACCAACATCTTCACCCAGAACAACCTGCCCCTGTCGGTTCAGCAGATCGCCAAGGGCGCGATCATCGTCGGCGCCGTCCTGCTGCAGCAGTACATCGCCCAACGCAAGACGGCCTAGCCGAACACACAATCCATCGCTCGCCCGCACGTCCAATCGAAAGGAAACAACGGTGTCTCTCTCCAAGTTCCAGCGCATCTTCGTCAGCGGTGGCCTCGCCATGGCCGTCGGTCTCTCAATCAGCGGTTGCACGGGTGCCGCCCCGACCGCTTCCACCGCGGCACCGGCCGCGACCACCGCTGCCGCGCCGTCCGGCGGCAACGACGCTCCCGGCGAGAAGCTCGTCATCGGCTTCTCCGCCCCTGCAGCGGACCATGGCTGGATGGGCGCCATCACCAAGGCAGCCCAGGCCGAGGCTGCCAAGTTCTCCGACGTCGAGCTGAAGGTCGCCGAGGGCACCAACGACGTCAACCTGCAGATCAGCCAGGTCGAGACGTTCATCAACGACAAGGTCGACGCGATCGTCATCCTCCCCTTCGACGGTGCAGCGCTCACGCCGGTCGCCCTCAAGGCGATGCAGGCCGGCATCATCGTCATCAACGTCGACCGTGAGTTCGATTCCCCGTTCGCCGCCCGCTCCACGATCCTCGGTGACAACTACGGCATGGGCATCTCCGCCGGCACCTTCTTGTGCGAGAAGCTCGGCACCAACAAGAGCGCTGTCGTCGCAGAGATCGCCGGCATCGACAACCTGCCCCTCACCAAGGACCGCTCCGAGGGCTTCGCGAAGTCGCTGGCCGATTGTGGCCTGAAGGTCTCCAACCGGGTCGCGGCCGACTTCACCGTCCAGGGCGGCGAGCAGGCTGCCTCCAACCTGTTGCAGGCAGCTCCCAAGATCGACGCCATCTGGAACCATGACGACGACCAGGGCGTCGGCGTCATGCAGGCCATCAAGAACTCCGGACGCAGCGAGTTCATCATGGTCGGCGGCGCAGGCTCGGCCAACGTCATGCGCGACATCAAGGCCGACAGCTCCGTCGTGAAGGCAACCGTCGTGTACCCCTCGACCCAGGCTGCCGACGGCATCCGCCTGGCTCGCCTCCTGGTGCACGGCAAGTCGCTCACGGACCTGGTTGAGGTTGAGGTGCCCCGCAAGATCACCCTCTTCGCGCCGGTGGTCACCAAGGACAACGTCGACCGCTACCTCCCGACGGCCTTCGAGTCCTGACCCGCCTGGAGCCTGGGGTGGTGGACGCCACCACCCCAGCTCCCGCCTCCCATCTGAATTGGAGCTGCAATGTCCGACAAAGCCCGGCTCAACGTGGGCATGGTGGGCTACGCCTTCATGGGGAAGGCTCACTCCCACGCCTGGATGACCGCCCCCCG
>JBBRIY010000110.1:0-8233 GCA_038220215.1 Propionibacteriales bacterium | reverse complement strand
ACCTCGCCGGCAACTGCGCAGCGTCCATCCCGTGCGGGCTGGCCGACGGGCTGCCGGTCGGTTTCCAGATCATGGCGCCGGCCCTGGCCGATGACCGGCTGTACCGCGTCGGGGCGGCCCTGGAGGCAGAACTCACCAGCCGCTGGGGCGGCGGGATCCTCGACCAGCTGGCCGACTCCGCGTCCGGCGCCTACCTGAACGTCGGGCCTCACCTGAACCTTGGAGGAGTGCGATGAGCAGCCAGGTTGTCGATTTCGACGAGGCCCTTGCCGCCTACGACCCCGTCCTCGGCCTCGAGGTGCACGTGGAGCTCAACACCGCCTCCAAGATGTTCTGCGGCTGCTCGACGGAGTTCGGCGCGGAGCCGAACACCCACACCTGCCCGGTCTGCCTTGGCCTGCCGGGCTCGCTGCCGGTGGTGAACGCCAAGGCGATCGAATCGGCGATCCGCATCGGTCTTGCGCTCAACTGCACCATTGCCACCTGGTGCCGCTTCGCCCGGAAGAACTACTTCTACCCGGACATGACCAAGGATTTCCAGATCTCCCAGTACGACGAGGCCATCGCCTTCAACGGCTACGTCGACCTCGACGTCGACGGGGAGACGTTCCGGATCGAGATCGAACGCGCCCACATGGAAGAGGACGCGGGCAAGCTCCTGCACCTGGGCGGAACCACCGGCCGGATCGGTGACGCCGAGTACTCCCTGCTGGACTACAACCGGGCCGGGACGCCGCTGATCGAGATCGTCACCAAGACGATCCACGGCACGGGTGCGAAGGCGCCGCAGGTGGCCAAGGCCTATGTCTCGTTCCTGCGGGACCTGATGGTGAGCCTCGGGGTGTCCGACGCCCGGATGGAGCAGGCCTCGTTGAGGTGCGACGCGAACGTCTCGCTGATGCCCAAGGGTGCGACGGAGTTGGGCCTGCGCACCGAGACCAAGAACGTGAACTCGCTGCGCAGCGTCGAACGGGCGCTGCACCACGAGATCCGCCGGCAGGCTGCCGTGTTGTCCTCCGGCGGTCTGGTCCAGCAGGAGACCCGGCACTGGCACGAGGACGGCGGCTACACGACCGCCGGACGCATCAAGTCCGACGCGGAGGACTACCGCTACTTCCCCGAGCCCGACCTGGTGCCGGTTGCGCCGAGCCGGGAATGGGTGGAGGAACTGCGTGCCACGCTGCCCGAGCTGCCGAACCTGCGCAAGCTGCGCCTGCAGGGCGACTGGGGCTTCACCGACCTGGAACTCCAGGACGTCGTCAACGCCGGGGCCCTTGACGTGATCGAGGCGACCGTCGCCGCGGGCGCGAGCCCACAGGCCGCCCGGAAGTGGTGGCTGACCGAGCTCGCCCGCAGGGCGAACGAAGCCGGTCTCGAGCTGGCAGAGCTCGCCATCACCCCCGCGCAGGTGGCGGAGGTCCAGGGCCTCGTCGACGCTGGCACGATCAACGACAAGCTGGCCCGCCAGGTCATCGAAGGCGTCCTGGCCGGGGAGGGGACCCCCGCCGAGGTCGTCGCAGGACGCAAACTGGCCGTTGTCTCCGATTCCGGTGCGCTGGCCGCGGCCGTCGACCGCGCCATCGAGGCGAATCCCGAGGTCGCCGGGCGTATCCGTGACGGGCACGTCCAGGCAGCGGGTGCGCTGATCGGCGCGGTGATGAAGGAGATGCGCGGCCAGGCAGACGCCGCAGCCGTGCGCGAACTGGTGATGGCGAAGCTTGCCTGACCCCAACGAGTCCCCGGAACCCACCGAGGTCCCCGACGAGCGTGCGACCGGCTGGCCGGTCCCGGTCGCGGAGGATCCTGCCGAGCGACGGCGCCGCCTGGCCCTCTGGGTCGCAGCGGGGGTCTTCCTCGCCGTCCAGCTGGTGGCCGTCTACCTGCCCGGCACTCCGGACGGCGGACTGGAACTGCCGTGGCTTCCTGGAGCGGACAAGATCGTCCACTTCCTGATCTTCGCTATTCCGGTCTACCTCTTCGGCCGCCTCTCAGGGCGTGTCGGTGTGGTCGCCGGCCTGTTCGCCGTACACGCTGTCGTGAGCGAGTTCGTCCAGTGGCGTTTCGTGCCCTATCGCGATGGCGACGTGTGGGACGCCGTCGCAGACCTGCTCGGGATCGGTATGGCCGCCCTCGCCGTGCTGTACACAAAGCCAACGTCTCGGAGGTGAGCCGTGCCGACCTCTGCGGTTGACCACCTCTCCCCAGCCTTCCCCGGACGCGCTGCGTGGGGCACGGCCGCGCGCCTGCGCGCCTGGCAAGTGGCAGCGCTGGCCCGCTACCGCGAGCTGTCGCCGACTGATTTCCTCGCCGTCGCTACCCCGGGGGCAGGCAAGACGACCTTCGCCCTCCGCGTCGCCACGGAGCTGCTGGAGGCCCGCACGATCGAACAGGTGATCGTCGTCACGCCGACCGAGCACCTGAAGGTGCAATGGGCCGACGCCGCGAGCAAGGTCGGCCTGCACCTGGATCCGGGGCTCGGCGGCAGCAAGCGCGGACGCTCGCGGCAGTTCCAGGGCCAGGCCGTCACCTACGCCGGCGTCGCCGCTGCCACCTTCGCCTACGAGGCGCGGACGGTGAACGCGCGCACGCTGGTGATCTTCGACGAGATTCACCACGCCGGCGATTCCTTGAGCTGGGGAGAGGCTGTGTCGCAGGCCTTCGCGCTGGCCACGCGCCGGCTCAGCCTCACCGGCACGCCCTTCCGTTCCGACGCGACGCCGATCCCCTTCGTGACCTATACGACCGATGCCGACGGCACCCGCCGGTCGACGGCCGACTACACCTACGGCTATGCAGAGGCGCTCGCCGACCACGTCGTGCGTCCGGTGGTGTTCCTGGCCTACGGCGGCGGGATGCGCTGGAAGACACGGGCGGGGGACGAGTTGGCCGTCAACCTCGGCGAGCCGCTCACCAAGGACATCACCGCGCAGGCCTGGCGGACAGCGCTGGACCCGGCAGGGGAGTGGATGCCGGCCGTGCTGGCCGCTGCGGACAAGCGGCTGGACGAGGTGCGCCGGCACATCCCGGACGCCGGAGGGCTGGTGATCGCCAGCGACCAAAGACAGGCCCGCGCCTATGCGCGGGCCCTCGCAACGATCACCGGACAGAAGCCGACGCTGGTGCTGTCCGACGATCCCGGCGCCAGCCGACGGATCGATGCCTTCGCCGAGTCGCTTGACAGGTGGATGGTCGCCGTCCGCATGGTCTCCGAAGGCGTCGACGTGCCTCGCCTGGCGGTGGGCGTGTACGCCACGGCCACGTCGACTCCGCTGTTCTTCGCCCAGGCCGTCGGCCGCTTCGTGCGCAGCCGCCGCCGCGGTGAGCTGGCCAGCGTCTTCCTGCCGACCGTGCCGATCCTGCTTGCCCACGCCGGTTCCCTTGAGCGCCAGCGCGACCACGTCCTCGGGCGCCCCAAGCACGCGGACGACCTGTGGGAGCCGGAGGAGGCGTTGCTCGCGGAGGCCAACCGCACCCGCAGCACGCCGGAGTTCGAGGGTGAGCGCGAGACCCTGGAGGCCAACGCGGTCTTCGACCATGTCCTGTTCGACGCCCACGCCTACGGGATGCAAGCCGAGCCGTCCAGCCGCGACGAGGCCGACTACCTGGGCCTTCCCGGGCTGCTGGAGCCCGATCAGGTTGCGACCCTGCTGGCCGAGAGGCAACGGCGACAGCTCGCAAGGAGTGCGCGCAGGGACCGCAGCGAAAGGGTGCCCGAAGAGGTGAGCCTGTTCCGCGCGCTCGAGGGACGCCGACGCGAACTCAACGGCATCGTTGCCCAGGTCGCACGGGTGCGCGGCGTGCCGCACAGCCACATCCATGCAGGTCTCCGCCGGGAGGCCGGGGGCCCGTCACTGGCCCAGGCGACGACCGAACAGGTGGACGCGCGGATCAAGCTGGCCCGGGATTGGCTGGCCTGCGCGTAGCGGGTGACGGTGAGCGAGTTGCTTCTGGCCTGGCCAAGGTTCATGTTGCGGAAGAACGCGACGTGGCTGCCTTGATCAGCTTTCAGGGGTATCGCCACGCTTCTTGCGTTCCAGGTACTCGCGGTCGAGGAATCGTGGCAGGTCCTCACCGAGCGGGCCGTCCACGGGTCCCTCGTCCGGCGATTCAGGGCCGTCGTCCTCCGAGCCGTCCGGAGTGTCGTCCCAATTGGTCGGATCGAACGCCCGGTTCCGACCCAGCACCGTGTTCCGGTCCAGCACCTGGGGCTCAGGCGGGGGATCAGGGCGCCGTAGCCCTTCTGGAGCACGCGATTGATGTGCCGCGCTCGGGGGCGGCGGATTCGCCCGCCTGCGCGTCCACCAGAACACCGCTCCAGCGACGGCGGCAACGAGGATGACGATGATGATGATCGTCTCCATGTGTGCTCCCTCCCAGCTGATCAGGACACGCTAACGCTCCGGGCTAGCGGCACGCGAGGTCAATATGCCTTGTGTGATGGTCCGTCCGGGTCTAGGAAGGATCAGGTGATGACGCAGCGCAGCGAGGAGCAGATCGCCGAGGTTGCCCGGGACGTACTGCGGACCAACGACACCGGCACCCTCATCAAGGCCGCACCACACCTGTACCCGCACCAGTGGAGCTGGGACGCTGGCTTCATTGCGATCGGGCTGGCCACCTTCGACGTCCCGCGAGCCCTGGCCGAGCTCGAACACCTCCGCAGGGCCCAATGGGCATCGGGGATGATCCCGCACATCGTCTTCTCCGACGCACCCGGGTACTTCCCGGGCGCAGCACGCTGGCGGACGGCGGAGGCGAGCCCGCCAGGCGTGGCGACCTCCGGAATCTGCCAGCCGGCCGTGCACGCGATCGCACTGCGAAGGATCTGGCAGCGCGCGGCCGGCGGTCCTCACGAGGCCGCGGTGCTGGACTACCTGGCGCGCACCTTCGGCTCGTGGCTGGCCTGGCACCGCTGGCTGCACGATGTGCGCGGCGCCGACGGGTCGGGCCTGCTGACCATCCACCATGGCTGGGAATCGGGGATGGACAACTCGCCGCGTTTCGATGCCGCCTACGCCCGCGTGGAACCTGGTGAGCTTGAGCCCTTCGTCCGGACAGACACCGCCGTTGTCGCCGACGTCGCGCAGCGTCCCACCGATCGCGAATACTCCCGGTACCTGTGGCTGGTACAACAACTTGCCGACGTCGGCTATCGCGACGCAGAGGCTGAAACGGTGTGCGACTTCGCCGTCAAGGACGTGTTCGCCTCAGCGGTCTTCTCCGTCGCCTGTGAAGACCTCGCCGCGATCGCTGACGAGCTGGGCCGCGAGGCGGACGCGCGAACCCTGCGCGGCTGGGCGCTCGCCTGCTCGCAGGCGGTGGATGCGTCCATCGACCCGGTGACGGGGCTCGCGTGCGACTTCGATGTGCGCGGCGGCACGACGATCAGCGTCCCCTGCATCTCGGGGTTCGCTCCACTGTTGTCGACCCGTGACGACGACGTTCGTGCCGGACAGCAGGCGGTGCTGGCCGGTTCCGACTGGCTGGTCGCTCCGGGTCTGGCCTTCCCCCTGCCGTGTTCGACCTCGCCGACGTCCGGCGGATTCCGGGCACGGCAGTACTGGCGCGGCCCGACCTGGCCGGTGATCACCTGGTTGCTCGCCTTCCAGTCCTTGCGGCACGGGAGCGACGACCTGTTCGACGACCTGCGCCAGGCATCACTGTCGCAGCTGGGCGACCTGCAATTCGGCGAGTACTACGAGCCGTTCACCGGCGAGCCACTGGGTTCCGCGCGGCAGTCGTGGACGGCGGCCGTCGCACTCGAGTGGCTTGCCCCGGAACCCGAGCCCGCCCGGTCGGACCGGCTACGCTGGCGGGGTCCGCGGCTTCCGCTGCCGGAGCCCGGAAAGGGAGCCCAGACACCGTGACTGCAACCCCCAGGCGCGCCGTGAAGGCCATCGTGGCCGGGCTCGCCGTTGTCGTTGCTGTGGGTCTCGCTGTCACCAGTGGCTCCTGGTCCGGTCTCGGCGGCCCCGGTGCGTCGGCGTCCGGTGGAGGTTCGGACAACCTGACCACCACGCCGCCCACCCTCTCCGCCGCACCCTCGGCCACCCCGACGGGACCGACCTCGATTGTCGTCGACCTCGCTGATGCCGCGATCGGGCGGTACGGCACGCGCACCAAGGTCCGTTTCGTCGTCGTCGCGCAGGGCCAGAAGCTGCGCTACGCCTGGCAGCGGCAGGCGCCGTCCGGCGGATCCTGGAAAGTGATCAAGGGTGCGACTTCCAGCCACTACACCGCGCGGGCGAAGACGTGGGCCACGGGCACGCGGTTCCGGGTCATCGTCAAGGGAGCCGATCGCGCCGTGACCTCGTCAGCAGCGAGGCTGACAGTGCTCGTCCCGACCCGGAAGCCCGCGGCGGATGCCCAGAAGGCCTTCGGTCTGGCTGGCCTCACCCAGGGGGTCGACCTTTCCGCCTACCAGCACACCCCGAGGGAGTTGGTGAAGCTGCCGGCGGTTGCGTCCTGGGCGGGATCGGGCGGCTTCGCGCTGCTGCGCAACGGAAGCGGTGCGCGTCCGATCAAGCAGAAGTACACCTCGGCCTGCACGGGGAAGTCCCACAAGACCGGCACGAAGCCGGTGGTCGAGGACTGCGCCTACGCCGGCTTCGCGGACGCGGCGCAGGCCAGGAAGCTGAGGCTGGGCCACTATTGGTTCAACGGCTGGATCACCTCGATCGACACCACGCCCAAGAACCTGTTCTCGGGCGACTACACGCCGGAAGCGTCGGCGCAGCAATTCGTGGCGTGGCTCATCAAGGACGGCAACTACACCCGGACGAGCACCGATCCGTTGGTGCTCGACATCGAAGCCGGCCACGCGTGGACCAAGACCTCCCAAGGAAAGAAGTACACGCGAAAGCTGCGTGCCTGGAACCCGATGGAGGCCACGGTGTGGCTCATCACCGTGCGTGAGCTGCTGACCCTGGAGGGCTACCAGCCGAACCTCTACGTGTACCTGAATGCCAATGCAGCGGACCGGCAGGTCGACGGGCTGTACACCTGGGCAGCGGTCGCGCCGATCGCCCGCCTCTGGGTGGCCTCGTGGGGAACGAACAACGGCCGGATCCCCGAGTTCCTGCCGAAGGTCGGTCCGTGGGCGGGCTACGGCGGTTGGTCGATCTGGCAGTACACCAGCAACGCGCACATCCCCGGCGACGGGGTCGGTGCCATCGACGGCGACATCGCCATGTCCGACGCCTGGACCCCGCGCTGATCGGGTTCGCCCGCCTGGTCAGGTGAGCAGGGCGCCGACGATCATCGCGACGCCGAGCCCGGCGACGATGAGGTTGCCGACCAGCGCCGTGGTCCGCTGGGCCCTCGGGGTCAGACGCCCGCGCAGGAGGGCGCCGGCGGCGACCACGAGGAGTTGCCAGGTGATGGAGGCCGTAGCGACGCCCAGGACGAACATCCCTGCGGACAGAGGCGAGCCAAGGAGGTCGGCCATGCCGACGGTGATGGCGGCGAAGTAGATCAGGGTTGCGGGGTTGATGGCCGTCAGGCCGACGAAGAGGGCGAAGCGGTGCCAGCCGGAGCCCACCGGTGGTTCTGTGGCGCCCCCGGCCGATGGCTGTGAGAGCGAGCGCGACAGGCCAACGACAGCCAGGATCAGCAGGGCGCAGCCGCCGGCCAGGGCCGGCCAGCGCCCCCAGGACGTCACCACCGGGGCTGCGAGGGCCCCAACGGTGACGGCCGCGGTGCAGTACAGCGTGTCGACCGTCCCGACGGCGATCGCTCCGGGCGCCCCGCGGCGGAAGCCGCGGTTCACGCCCTCACTGACCAGGAGCACGGCAATGGCGCCCAGCGGTACCGCGATCCCCAGCCCGGCGAGAAGGCCGGCCAGCAGCGCGGTCAGGGCATTCATGCCGCACACCCTGTCACGCGGACCACTCGTCGGAGGCAATACCTCGCCTGCCGGGCAGGCAGCGGCCCTCCCGATCGCACCGACGCGGTCGGACGCCATCGCGTCCGGGATCGCTCGCCCTACCGCGCACATTGGGTCGCAGCTCCAGCATTCCGACACGCGACCGGGCTGGAGTTGTCGCCCGAATGGGGTCTGGGCCCCGAACCCGATTCCCGGAAGGCTTACCGGTGTGTCAGTGGTGAGCAGCGTCGAAGCCCGGGCCCGGAGGGTCACCGACAGGCTGGAGGTCGTGCGGTGGTCGAGGTACGGCAAGCGGCGCCTGTACGTGAACACCCCGGTCGGGACGGCGGTCGGCTGGGTCGACCTCAA
>JBBRIY010000109.1:0-8260 GCA_038220215.1 Propionibacteriales bacterium | reverse complement strand
AAGCCCCGATCCGGGGATCGGGGCTTCTACGGACAAGCATCCCGGTGGCGCCGGCAGGGGGATTCACTCGGTGCCACCGGGGTGCGCTCAGTAGGCTCCGGAACTGCCGACGACTGCCCTCGCGGTCCTGAACAGGATCATCAGGTCCTGGATGAGCGACCAGTTGTCGACGTAGTACAGGTCGAGCCGGACGGTGTCATCCCAGGACAGGTTCGAGCGTCCGGACACCTGCCACAGGCCGGTGAGGCCGGGTCGTACGTCAAGCCGTCGGCGCGTGTCGGAGTCGTATTGGGCAACCTCTGTGGGCAGTGCCGGGCGGGGTCCGACCAGGCTCATGTCTCCACGGAGGGCGTTCCAGATCTGCGGTAGTTCGTCCAGGGAGAAGCGGCGAATGAACCGGCCCACCCTGGTGATGCGAGGGTCGTGGGCCATCTTGAACAGGGGACCCGAACCTTCGTTGGCCGCGGCGAGTTCGGCGAGCCTGGCTTCCGCGTCCAGCACCATGCTGCGGAATTTGAGGCACTGGAAATCCTCGCCGCGCA
Organism: Propionibacteriales bacterium; assembly: GCA_038220215.1. Classification (GTDB taxonomy): domain Bacteria; phylum Actinomycetota; class Actinomycetes; order Propionibacteriales; family Propionibacteriaceae; genus Propionicimonas. Next base: position 7,718 of record JBBRIY010000109.1, on the reverse strand, counting down.
GGCCCACCCGGGTCTGCCGGAAGAGGACTGGCCCGCCGTCCTCGAGCTTGATGGCAAGGGCGACCAGACCCATCACCGGCGCCGCCAGGAGCAGGAGCACGGCGGAGCCCAGCACGTCGTAGGTGCGCTTGATCCATCGCGCCGCTGCGATCGCCCGGGGCCGGGCGACGTCAACCAGTGGCAGCCCGGCGACTGGGCGGACGTCGAGCCGCTGGGCGCTGATGTCGGTCAACGCCGGCACGACGATCATGTGGACGTCGTGCTCTTCCAGCTGCCAGGCCATGCGCCGGAAGTCCGCCGGCGCGCTGAACGACCCCTCGGCGAACAGGACCGTTGCGACGTTGTGCTCGTCGATCACCGCGACGGTGTCCTCCAGCCCACCAAGGACGGGTAGCCCGCCCGGCGTCTGGCTGACATGGTCACGCGTGATGGCACCGACCACCTTGTAGCCGAGCCAGGTCTCCCGCCGCATCACCTTTGCGATTGCGTCCACGTGGCCGCTCTCGCCGACGACGACGATCGGGGTCATCAGGGCACCCTGCCGGTGGATCGCGCCCATTGTCTTGCGCCGTGCGAACCGGGACAGCACAAGCCCTACGGTGCCGAACGTGAACAGCAACACGAAGATGCCGCGCGGGAACTCCGACTTGAGCAGGTAGCTGGCGATTCCAATGGATCCGCCGGTGGCGAAGGAGGCAAGTACCACGCGCTTGTATTCGACTGCGCCCGCGCGCAGGTGGCGGAGTTCCGAGGCGCCGAAGATGTGGAGCATCAGCACCCAGCCGCCCACGATCAGCGGAGCGACAACGAACACGAGCTGTGGTGACTCGCCGGCGCCGTCAAACGGCAGCACCCCGCGGGCCATGACGGCGAGAGTGAGCGCAGCCGTGACGACGAGCATGTCTGCCACGTACAAGAAGATCAGCTGGCTTCTGCGAGAGATGAGCCAGTGCGCGCTGGCGTGCGAGGTGGTTGCTGGCAGCCTCGTGAGCGCGTCAAGATACGAACTGATTGTGGTCATGATCCCCCCGGACTCAGACCAGTCCTCCCGAAACGACCTTCCCCCCGAAGATCGGGCACGGCACCGACTTCCCAAGTCAGTACCTGCTCCGGCCATTCTGACGCCTCGGGGGGTTTCTGACAACCCCGGGGCTGCGACGGTGGAATTCACCACTTGGCAGGCCGTCGCCGGAGCTGGATAATCGAAGTATCTGGCGGCGTGCCGCCGGGTGCGTATGCCGACGTCGACGAGGCCATCGGGGAAACGGTCCGTCAACGAATCTGGGGGGAGGTCGGCTATGGAGAGTGATCGCGTGCATGAGGGCGTCGTCGGGTATGTCCCCGGCGCTTGGGACATGTTCCACATTGGCCACCTGAATTTGATGAGGCGCGCGCGGGAGAACTGCGACCGGCTCGTCGTGGGCGTGGTGACCGACGAGGCCCTATTCAGCATGAAGGGCAAATACCCCATCGTTCCGCTGGAAGAGCGCCTGGCGATCGTCGAAGCCATCAGGCTCGTCGACGAAGCCGTGGTCGACAGATCAGCCAACAAGCTGCTCGCCTGGGAGAGCGTCCACTTCGACGTGCTGTTCAAGGGTGACGACTGGCGCGGGACGGCCAAGGGCACGGCGCTTGAGGAAGCAATGGCAACCGTCGGTGCCGAGGTGCACTACTTCCCGTACACCCTGCACACCTCATCCAGTGAGCTCAGGCGGGTACTGGCCGAGTACTGAGGCCCGTGCGCCACGGCGGTGGGTGGGCGCGGCGGCCGGGCCGGCTAGGCCCGGTCCCTTCCCGTGTTCCGCACCTGACGGAACCACCGGGCCGCGGCCAGCACGAGGTAGCCGGCTGAGGCGAGCGCCATCAGGCTGTACAGGCCCAGGAATCCCGGGTAGGCACCAAGAAGCACGAATCCTATGCACAGCAGGCCGTAGTCGACCGGTATCCGCGCGATCGTGAGCACCGTGGAGTGCTGGTCTCCGAGTACCTGGGCTCGATACGGCTCCTGGGCACCGCCGCGGTAGTGGTGCTCGCGGAGGACGAGGTCGGTGACGATCATGCCGAAGAAGTGCACCGACTGCACCGCGGAGAAGCAGAGGGGAACCAGCAGCCACCACGACAGGCCGTCGAAGTGGCGGTACATGTTCACCAGGACGGCGAGATGGATGGTGGCCAGCTTGGCCGAGTCGACGACGTGGTCGAGCCACTCGCCCTCGGGGCTACCCCCACCCAGCAGACGCGCCAGCTGGCCGTCCGCCGAGTCGAGGGCGTACCCGATGATCAGGAGAACAGCGACAACGATCCCTGTCGTCCAGCTCGCCGGCAGGGCGGCGAGCGTCGCGATCCCACTGAACGTGAACACAGCGCTGAGCATTGTCACCTGATTCGGCGTCCGGTGCAGGACGTAGGCGGACGCGGCCATCACTCTTCCGAGTGGCCGGTTGACGAAGCGTGAGTACACCGGGGCGCCCCGGGAGTTCTTCTGGGCTCCACGCAGCTGGTTGTACGCGGCCGCGAACTCGCGGCGGCCCGGATCGGTCATGGTCACGGGCGCTGACCTCTCGAAGCTGCCATGGCTAGAGCCTGCCGGCACCGTCTGTGACGCCCCGGGTGTCGAGGAACAGGCGTGCGTGGCCGGCAAGCTGCGGGATGTCGTAGCCACGATGATTCTGCACGAGGATCACGAGATCCGCGTCGGTGACGGCCTGGAGCAGATCACCTTCGACACGTTCCACCCCTTCGACGTTCCAGTGGGCGATGTGGGGATCGTGGAAGCTCACCAGCGCCCCCATCTCCTTCAGACGCTTCGCCAGCGGCTTGGCCGGTGACTCGCGGTCGTCGCCGATGTTCGGCTTGTAGGTCACGCCGAGCAGCAGGACCGTCGAGCCGTTGATGGCCTGCCGGTTGCCGTTCAGCAGGTCCTGGGCACGGCGCGCGACGTACGCCGGCATGGAGGCGTTGATCTCCTGTGCCAGCTCGACAAACCGGAAGGGGTGTCCGAGCTGTTGCTTCACCCGGTGCGAAAGATAGTTCGGGTCGATCGGGATGCAGTGACCGCCGACGCCCGGACCTGGATAGAAGGCCTGGAAACCGAACGGTTTCGACTTGGCAAGGTCAATGACGTTCCACAGGTCGATGCCCAGTTCGTGGCAGAACTGCGCCATCTCGTTGACCATGGCGATGTTGACGTGGCGGTAGGTGTTCTCGAGGAGCTTCGCCATCTCGGCCTCCCTGGTGCCGCGGGCGCGGACCACCTGGTCGACGAAGCGGCTGTAGAACGCCGCGGCGCGCTCGGTGCAGGCTGCGGTGAACCCGCCGACCACCTTGGGTGTGTTGCGCACGCCGAAGGTCGCGTTGCCCGGATCGATGCGCTCGGGGCTGAAGGCCAGGTTGAAGTCGACCCCTGCGCGGAGTCCGGAGCCGCCCTCGAGGATCGGCAGCAGGAACTCCTCGGTGGTGCCGGGATACGTGGTCGACTCCAAGACGACAAGGGTCCCCGGACGCAGGTGCCTGGCCACCGCCTCGCCCGCACCGCGAACAGCGGACAGGTCCGGGCCGCCATCCTCGGAGAGGGGCGTCGGGACGCAGATCACGACGGTCGCGGCGTCGGCCACCACCGCAGGGTCCTTCGTGGCCGTGAACCCTGCGGCCAGCATCTCTGCCACGGCCCCCCCGGAGAGGTCGTCGACGTGCGAACGGCCGGCCATGAGCCCGGAGACCACGCGATCGGAGGAATCGAGGCCCACCATCAGCAGACCGCTCCTCGTGGCCTCCTGGGCAAGTGGCAGCCCGACGTAGCCGAGGCCGAGGATGACGTGAGTCTCCTTCGGGGCAAGCTCTGATGCATTCATGCGTCCCTCTCGGTGTGCAGGCTGGGCTCCGGCCAGTACTCGGCGACAAGTCGTCGGGTACTGGCGATGTGCTCCCTCGTCGAGGCGCCGAAGACGATGGCTTCGATGTTCGGCTGCGAGCAGACCCACTCGAGGGCCTCACGCGGCGGTATGGCGCCGGATGCGAACACCGACATGGCCACCGCCCGGAAGGGCCGTTCGGCGAGCGCACGCTGGTAGGCCGGCAGGCCCCCGCTCATCCGGAAGCCTGCCTTGTTGATGTTGGAGCAGACCAGCGGGTTCTCGATGCCTGCCTTGTCGAGGGCCGTCAGCAGCATGGGGGTGTTCATGGTGATGAAGCCCGGCTCGGCGTGGTAGCGGGTGCGGACGTGGTCGGCGAAGATGTTGAAGGCGTCGAGGAAGCCCATGCCGAGGAGCATGTCCACCACCACGTTCTGCAGGAAGACCACCGGCGTGGGCAAGCCCTCGAACATCTTCATCTCTGCGTCGATGAGCAGCGTCGTCACGCCCACGATGTCCTTCTTCGCGAGCGAGCGTCCGCTCCGCAGCGCAGCGTCGAGTATCCCGCCCTCTGGCAGGAACCGCCGGACGGCGCCGATCGGTCCGTCCTCGGTCATGGCGTTGGCGTACTTGTGGGCATACGGCATGCACGGGAAGAACTTCTGGTCGGCGTACCTTTCCGGGTTGGCCCGGAAGTGCTCGGCCACCTGCGCGATACGGTCGTGGGTAGTGCACATGAAGGTAGTGATGCCCTCGTCGTAGGCTGCATCGAGGACGTCCTGGATGGCACGGTTCTCCTGGAACCGGATGGCTTGGGCGCGAGCTTTGTCCTCGGACATGTGGTTCACGCCGAAGAACTGGTTGTCTCCGAACAGTAGGCGGTCCATCACTCTTCCCCAATCCTTCAGTGGCTCGACCGGCCGAGCCGGAACAGGGAGCGTTTGGGTGTCGGACGGGCCGTGGGGAGGGCGGTCTCGCCGCTTGCGTCTGCGACGAGCATGGCCAGCGAGGTGTCCGTGATCGACGCTTCGGCAAATGAGTTGACGCCGTCGGTCTGCCCGGCGCTGATCCTGGACACGAAGTCAGCGGCCTGGGAGCTGTACTCCTCGCCGCGCAGGTAGTACCACACCTCGGTCGTGAGCTCTGTGGTGTTCTTCACCGTCCAGCCCTTGGAGTATCCGGCCGGTGCCGTGGAGCCGTCCCGCAGGTAGGCCTGAACCTCCTGACGGTCGGCGTGGATCTTGCCGCCGGTGCCCCAGATGGTCATCTTTGTCGACATCTTGCGCTCGGATTCGTCACTCCAGTTGACCGACAACTGGGCCGTGGCGCCGGAGCTGAAGCGCAGCGTTGCGCTCACCTGGTCGTCGATCTCTGCGGAGAACACCGGCTGGAGGACGGTCCCGGCGGCTGCGGTCGGCTGGCCGAGGTACCAGTTCACCAGGTTCAGGGGGTGTGCGGCGTAGTCGTAGAGGCTGCCGCCGCCGAGGTTCTTGCGGCTTCGCCAGGTACCGCCCTGCGGCTTCAGCACCACCGGGCCGTACGCCTCGGCGAGGACCTGGGTCACGTTGCCGATTGCTCCGGCCTCCAGGAGGCGCTTCACCTCCTGGAACGCCCCGACGTAGCGGTAGTGGTAGCCGACCTGGGTCACGAGGTCCCGCGACTCGGCGAGCGCCGTGAGCTCAGCGGACTCGACGGGGTCGAGGCAGAAGGGCTTCTCGCAGAACACGTGCAGTCCGGCGGACAGGCACTGCCGGACCATCTGGGCATGGAGCCAGGACGGGGTGGCGATGACCACTGCGTCCAGCTGTTGCTCCTTGAGCATCGAGTCCAGGTCGGGGTAGGTGTTCACCCCGGTGTACTTCGACAGGACCGACAGCAGGTAGCCGGTGGAATCGCAAATGCCCGCAACCTCGACGTCGGGGTGCGCCCGGAAGATCGCGAGGTGCGACAAGCCCATCTTGCCAAGACCGACGATGCCTACTCGAATCATGTGGTCTCCGTCCGGATTGAGCGACCGGAGGGACCCGGCTGCATCGCGTATTTGCCGAGCGCCTTCAGCAGCAGTTGTTCATACTGCCCTGCGACATGATCCCAGGTGAATTCTGCGGCATGCCGGGAACGCGCCGCCGCCCCCAGCCGGGCGGTGAGCTCCGGATCTGACGTGAGTTCAGTGATCGCCGCGTCGACGTCGGTTTCCGTCTGGAAGTAGCGGGCGGCATCGCCGGCCACCCAGCGGTTGTAGGGATTGTCGTGGGCGATCACCGGGTTGCCAGCGCCCATCGCCTCAACGAGGGACGGATTGGTGCCGCCGACGGTGTGGCCGTGCAGGTAGGCGAAGCTGTGGAAGCGCAGCGCCTGCACCCGGTCAGGTTCGTAGATCCCTCCAGGGAACCTGACCTGGTCGGAGGCGGCTGCCATGACGGCTGCGTGGTACTCGTCCTCCTCGGGGCGGTAATCGCCCAGCACGACGAGCTCGACCGGACGCTTCCGCGCGGAGAAGCCGCGGACCAGCTCGAGAATGGAGTTCTCCGGGATCGGGCGCGCGATCAGGGTCAGGTAGCCGCCGGGGATGAGGCCCAGCTCTTCGGGCACGGTGTTCGGTGCACTGGTGACGGCGTCGGCGCCGTAGGTGATCGTCGTGATCTTCCGTTCCGGGGCACGCGTCCGCAGGTGGACCGCGATCACCGGATGGTCGGCAATCAGCTCGTCGCCGACCCAGCACGCGATCCGCTCGTTCACGTACAGGATGGCCTGCCGCGGTTTACCCCAGCGGGCGCGCGACCACTCGATCCCGTCCATGTTGACCACGTTGGGGACCCTGGCAAGTCTCTGCGCGATGTTGAAGATCGCGGTGTTGTAGCCGAAGGTGAGGCACAGGTCCCGGTGTGCCGTGGCATGCCGGACGGTGATGAGGTCGAACTGGGACGTCCCCAGCCAGCCGGTGCGGCTGACCGGCACCGTCACCCGCTCGATCCCGTTCCAGACGTCCTCTGTGACCGGGCCACTGCCCTCGGCCTGGCAGTACACCACGACGCGCCATCCGCGCTGGACGAGGAAACGGGCGACATTCTCTGCCGCGGTCTCGAACCCGCCATAGCCGGCTGGGACACCATGGGTGCCCAGGATCCGGACTGTCGGCATCACTCCTCCCGCTTCGCGGGTCCTGCAGCGGAAGGGCCAGTGAGCCGGTCGAAGAGAGCCACCACCTCGGCGCAGTACCGCTCCACCGAGAACCGCCGGATCGCCTCGCTGCGGGCGGTGATCGCCAGCGACTCCGCGAGGTCCGGCTCGTCGACAAGGCGAGCGATCGCTGCGGCCATTGCCGGCACGTCCTCAGCAGGGACGAGGAGCCCGGTCCTGCCGTCGGTGATGCTCTCGGTGTGGCCCAGCGCGGCGGTCGCGACAACCGGACGCAGTGAGTACTGCGCCTCGACGACGGCATTCCCGAACGGCTCGCGGAGTGAGGGGGCCACCATGATGTCCGCGCGTTCGAGGTTCGTCCAGATCGGCGAGCTGTAGCCGGCGAAGGTGACCGTTCCGGCGAGGTCATCCTGCGCTGCCCGCTCCTCGAGTTGCTCGGTGTACCACTCGTAGCCGGGGAAGGCCGACCCGGCGAGCTCGAGGGTGAGTTGGTAGCCCTTTCCGAGCAGGACAGCAAGGGCCTCGAGGGCGAGATGCGGGGCTTTGCGCGGTGAGAGGCGTCCGACAACGATGAGGTGCAGCGGCGCCACCCGACGGGCGGGACGGGGGGCATCCGGCGGTTGCGGCACCCCGTTGTAGATGAGGTTCGCCGTGCGCTCGAGCCCGGGGTCGGCGTTCAACATCGCATCGAGGGTGGAGCGACTGATCACGATCACAGCGTGCGCG
>JBBRIY010000108.1:0-8345 GCA_038220215.1 Propionibacteriales bacterium | reverse complement strand
CGGGCCGAACCGAAGACGCCGATGCCCGGGCCCACCTCGGCGAGGGTGCCGAAACCTTCGACGAACTCCGCCTGGATCCGCAAAACGCGCCACGGGTCGGAGTGCACCCACTCGCCGTCACCCACGTTGTTCAACAGGCGTTGGTCTGTGGTGGTCGGCTGGACCTGTTCGTTGCGCCGGATCACCGGGCCCTGGGTACGCACGCGCTTGCTCACAGGGCAATCATCCATCACGGGATCGACGGATGCGGCTCCTCAAGCGAACGGCCGCCCGAACCTCGTCGATCACGGCCTGCTCGTCGCCGAGCATGTCCCAGGTGAACCGCAGCACCGTCCACCCGGCGAGAACGAGGGCATTCTGGCGCTGCCGATCCTTCGTGAACGCCTCCCGGCTGCTGTGGTGCTCATAGCCGTCGACCTCGCAGGCCACGGGCGCAGCGTGGAAGCGCACGTCCGGCGCATACCAAGCATTGCCCACCCGAATGGTGGCGTTGGCGACCCAACCCTTGACGCCGTGCCGCTCGAGCATGTCGTGGAACCGTCGCTCCGCCTGCGACCACGGAAGGCTGCGTGAGCGGCGAACAACCTTGCGGCGCACCTGGTTTCCGGGCCGGCCAGGGCACGCGGACAATGCCGCCTCGATGCCCTCCAGCGGATATCTGGCCCGGAGGAGGTGGTCGATCCGATCACCGGAATCGCGGTGCGCCGCGTCGACAGCGACCATCTCGGGCGAGAGGGTCATCAGCTCGCCTCGTCCTCGAACCTGGGATGCCGGGACGCTGCGGCGCACCATCCGGTAACCCGGCCGGGACTCGCGCCGAGCCGGCGTGATGACCTCGATCTCCTCGACCCGCTCGTGCGGCCAGGCGGTCAGTCGAGCAGCTGCGTCCCCGGCGATGACAGCGTCCGGGATGCGTGCGAGCACTGCGCGCAGCCTGGTACCCAAATCCTCCGCTGCTCCCGGATGGGCGTACACGCCTGGCAGCAGCCGGACCAGTCGGCCGGCCTTGCACCAGCGGCTCAGGCTCGACTTGCGTTGCCGATGGAGCCGCGCAAGGAGCAGACCGCCGTTGGCTTCGAGCAGGGCATCGAGATCAATCACGCCGAGATCTTCGGCACCCGCCCCTCATCCTGCTCACGAAGCCCCCACTTGTGGAAAAGCTGCGCCGCCATCCGGCACTGTCCACAACCCGACCGGGACAAAACTGACAGCGGATCGCGAAAGGGGCCTGCCGAGGGCTCTTCCACGAATCTGCTGGCAGTTCTGTCCCAAAGGAGCTGGTGGGTTGGAACGGGACGGTGCGGCGGCGGCGGGAAGGCGGCTGCGGAACGCGGCTGCGGAAGGCGGCGCGGAAGTGGTGCGGGCCGGCGGAGCGGGGCATCACTGCCGGCGGAGCGGGAGCATCACTGCCGGCGGAGCGGGAGCATCACTGCCGGCCGAGCGGGGCATCACTGCCGGCCGAGCGGGGCATCACTAGAGTCGTGGCCGTGAGCGACCAGAGCGGGTGCCCCTGCGGCTCCGGAGCAGCGTATGACGACTGTTGCGGGCAGTTGCACAATGGCCTGCGGGCAGCGGGCACGCCTGCGGAGCTGATGCGATCGCGATACACGGCCTTCGTCCTGGGCGACTCCGACTACCTCCTGCGCACGTGGCACCCGCGTACTCGGCCGGCAGAGCTCGCGCTCGACCCCAGAACCACCTGGTTGTCGCTGCAGGTGCTCGACGCGGGTTCCAGCGAGGTGGAGTTCATCGCCCGGTACCGCGGGCCGGGAGGACGGGGCTTCCTTAGGGAACGGTCCCGCTTTGCGCGGGAGGGCGGCCGCTGGTTCTACGTGGACGGCACCACGAACTGACCTCAGCCCAGCCAGCGCAGCAGCGCGTCCCTGCAGGTGAAGAGGTCGGCAACCGGGCAGAACTCATCGTCGGCGTGCGCCTTGCCGGGATCGGCGGGGCCGAAGTTCACGGCGGGGACGCCGAGAGCCGAGAAGCGGGCAACATCGGTCCACCCGTACTTTGCCCGCGCCTGCCCGCCGACGGCCGCGAGGAACTCCTGCGCGATCGGCCGGTCGAGGCCCGGACGGGCACCCAGCGCGAAGTCGATGAAGGTGAGTTCGTGGCCGTCGAAGAGCTGCCGGCAGTGTGCGAGCGCTCCGGTCTCGTCCCGGTCGGGAGCGAAACGGAAGTTCACCGTCAGCGTGCACGCGTCGGGGATCACGTTGCCGGCGATCCCGCCACTGATGGCGACGGCGTTCATGCCCTCCCGATAGGTGAGCCCGTCCACCTCGACGACGCGCGGCTGGTAGCTCGCCAGCCGGGCAAGCAGTTCGCCGGCATCGTGGATCGCGTTGTGCCCCAGCCACGCGCGGGCCGAGTGCGCAGCGAGCCCCCTCGTGGTCACCGTGAACCGGAGCGTGCCCTGGCAGCCGCCCTCGACCTGGGCTCCTGTCGGCTCCATGAGCACGGCGAAGTCGCCGGCCAGCCATTCCGGATGGTCGCGGGCCACCCGAGTCAGCGAGTTCTCCTCCGCCGTCACTTCCTCGTGGTCGTAGAAGATCCACGTCACGTCCCGGTTCGGGTCACTCAACTCGGCAGCGCAGGCCAGCGCGACCGCGACTCCGCCCTTCATGTCAGCAGTGCCGCGGCCATAGACCAGGTCGCCCTCCTGCCGGGACGGGAGGTTGCCCGCAAGCGGGACGGTGTCCAGGTGCCCGGCAATGACCACCCGTTCGGCGCGACCGAGGTGGGTGGACGCAATCACCGTGTCGCCGTCACGCACCACCCTCAGGTGCGGCAAGGCCCGCAGTGCTGAGTCCACCTCGTCGGCGATGCGACCTTCGTCGCCGCTCACCGATTCGATGTCCACCACGGCACGGAAGAGGGTCACCAGGTCACCGGTCAGCTCGAGGCTCATGCCCTGAACACTATTTGACGCGACTGGCTGTCGGGACCCGTGGGTAGGCTTACCGCCATGACCCGACCCGCGCACGGCTGGGGCCTGGCCAGCATCCACGAATCCGGCCAGGTCCTCGATGCCTGGTTCCCCGCTCCTGCCCTCGGTGAGCCCACCGACCGCGAAGCCCCGAACGCACTCGTCGCCGCCGGCCGGCGCGACGAGGAACGCCAGGTCACCACAGAACCGGTCCTTGTCGAGATCGACCTCGACGCCCCGCCTGCCGACGTCGCCGACGCCTACCTGCGGCTGCACCTGCTGAGCGCCCGGGTCTGTCCGCCACGAAGCATCGACCTGACCGGCGTCTTCGGAGTCCTGCCCAACGTGGTGTGGACCAACTTCGGCCCTTGCCTGGTCGACGGCTTCGAGGACGTGCGGCTTGCCCTGCTGTCGGCCCGCGGCCGCGTGAGCGTGTACGGGGTGGACAAGTTCCCGCGCATGACCGATTACCTCGTACCCAGTGGCGTCCGCATCGCCGACGCCGACCGCGTCCGGCTCGGCGCGCACCTCGCTTCCGGGACGACCGTGATGCACGAGGGCTTCGTGAACTTCAATGCCGGCACGCTCGGCACGTCGATGGTTGAGGGCCGGATCTCCGCAGGCGTGGTCGTCGGGAACGGGACCGACATCGGCGGCGGCGCGTCCATCATGGGCACCCTCTCCGGTGGTGGCCAGGAGCAGATCACCATTGGCGAGCGGTGCCTGCTGGGGGCCGAGTCGGGCCTCGGCATCTCGCTCGGCGACGACTGCGTCGTGGAGTCGGGGCTGTACGTGACGGCGGGCACGAAGGTCACCATGCCCGGCGGCGCGGTCGTGAAGGCTGCCCAGCTCAGCGGACACAGCGGGTTGCTGTTCATCCGCAACTCCGTCACCGGCGCTGTCGAGGCCCGCTTCCGGGTGGGCACGGGCGTCGAACTCAACGACGCCCTGCACGTCAACTGAGGTGGCGGTGAAGCGTGCCAGAGCAGTGTTCGTGGCGATCCTCGGCATCGGGCTCGTTGTCGCCCTGATCGCTGGCGGCGTCGTCCTGTGGTCTGCCTACAACAAGACGCCGCTGCCGATCGATGATCGCTGCGTAGCGACAGCCGGTGGCCACGGGACGACCATCAGTCCCGAACAGGCAAGGAACGCCGCCATCATCGCGGGCATGTCAATCAAGCGGGGACTGGTCCCGCGGGCCGCATCCATCGCCCTGGCGACGGCCTATCAGGAGTCGGGCATCCGCAATCTTGACCATGGGCACGCGGATTCGATCGGGTTGTTCCAGCAACGCCCGTCGAAGGGCTGGGGCACGATCGATCAGATCATGGATCCGTGGTACTCGGCCAGGGAGTTCTACCGGACGATGGAGCGGATCAAGGACTGGCGCACGAAGGACATCAACGATGTCGCCCAGGCCGTCCAGCGCAGCGGCTATCCCGACGCCTATCGGCAGCATGAGGCGAATGCGCGCGCCCTTGCCAGCTCACTCACCGGCGAGACCCCGGCATCCTTCACCTGCGTGGTGAAGGCACCAAAGCCGGGCGACCCGGATGGAATGGCGACGTTCCTGAAGAAGACGCTCGGCGCCGACACCGTCACGACCTCCAGCACGGACGACACCCTCACCGTGAAGGCGGGCAACGCCGACCAGGCGTGGGCCGTCGCGCACCTGGCCATCGCCACCACCGCCGATTACGGGCTGGTCTCCGCGCAGGTCGGGCCGTACGGCTGGACGCATGCCAGGACCTCACTCGCTTCGTGGCAGGGCACCGGACCCACCGACACGGCCAGCTCGGTGACGCTCACGTTCAGTACCGTGACGCCGCGCTGACCTTGTCGGACGTCACTTCGCGGCCGGGACGTAGCCCGCGTCGGCAACGGTCTGCTGGCCGGCCGCGGTCAGCAGCCACTCCATGACCTTGCGGGCCGGGCTCCCGGCCGGCTCGTCGGCCCGCACGACAGCGTAGAAGTCGTTGGTGTATGGATAGGACCCGTCAGCGATGGTCGCGCCGGACGGCTTGACGCCGGAGACGCCCGAAACGCCCGAAACGCCCAGCATCTTGATGCCGTCGACGGCATACATGTTGGCCAGGTAGTAGTAGACGCTGTAACCCAGGGCGTTGCCCGTGTTGGCGTAGCTCGAAACACCCGAGACGATGTCGCCCATGTCGGCGGTGACCAGCTCTGATGGGGCCTTCGCCATCTTCGCCTTGCCAACGACGAACTTGCGCAGCAAGGCCTGCGAGCCGGACTGCTCCGGTCGCTGGTAGGCGACGATCTTCGTGTTGCGGCCACCGACCTGGTCCCAACTCGTTGTCTTGCCGGTATAGATCGAACGGAACTGCCGGGTGGAAAGCGACGTGACCGGGTTGGAGGAGTTGGTGAAGAACACCAGTGCGTCCCGCCCGATGGGGTGGAACTCGAGTGTGACGCCCGAGTCCCTGATCTCTGCCTTAACGCCAGCATCGGCCTCGTAGACCAGCAGCAGATCGGCCTGTGGCTCCTCCTCCACCAGCGCGCGATAGGCGTCCGGGGTGCCGGAGGTCTTGACGGTGTTGTCGGCCTCGGTCCTGGAGACCCCGGTCAACCGCTGGATGACCAGTGAGATCAGGGGGATGTTTGCCGTCGACCCGTCGATCCGGGGCAGGTCACTGGGCGCGAACCTCGGAGTCGGGGACTGCTGGGTGGCGGCAGGCGTACCGGAGGCGCTCGCCGTGCCCGGGGGCGTGCCGGTCACCGATGCCGTCGATGTCGGTGCCGGAGACGGCGATTGCCCTACGCATCCGGCAACAACGGTCAGCAGCAGGGCTGCGGCGAGAATCGGTCGCTTCACTCCTCACTCCTCCACTCGGGTGTAGCGGCTCTCGCGGTAGCGCCAGTGGCCGCTGTCGTCGATGAATCCCTGGTACTGCCCTGCCACCACCCAGTAGTAGGCAGCGTCCCCGGAGCCGACGGGGTCGAACACTGGCTCGATCGTCGCGAACCCTGTCCGGCGTCCCTTCGCGTCGACGACGATCGGTGGCAGCACGCCCCACGACGGGGAGTCGCACGCCACCCAGGCCTTGCCGATGTGATTGCAGGTCGATGCCCGGTCGAGCTGCGCAACGCCCCGGGACCCGATGGCCTTGATCCGCTTCGCCACGTTGCCGCCGTCCTGGGTTCCGTCTGCGACGAAGGACGGGCTGAGGGCGTGCGCGAACCCGTCGGGCATCGGGGCCGTCTTCCCTTCCGGAAGGACGACCAGCGACCTCCGGCCGTCGGCTTCGAGGACCGTGCACGCGCCGTCGGCCTCCGAGAGGCATTCGACCTCTCCCGACCCGGGCGCGATGATCGTTCGCAGGTCGGTGCCCAGCAGTGCCTGGCCATCCTTCCCGGAGACGAGGTAGCCGGCGACGTTCCCGCTCTCGGTGGGATCGGCCTCGACGGGTTGGACGGTGGCCCATTCGCCGCCGACCCGATGCAGCCGGGTGTCGAGGAAGGTGTACCGGTCCTCCGCAAGCTTGACGACGGCATGGCCGCCGCGGAAGGCGGACGCCTCGACGAACTCGGGCTTCGCGACCCACGAGCCGTTCAGCCCCACATAGCCGACCGGTCCCGTCACCTCCTGATCGAACTTCACCGTCGTCGCGGGCAGGCCGGGGGCGCCAGGCTCGAGGACGACCTCGGTCACCCAGCCCGGGTGTGGCGTGCGCTTCCGGCTGCGGAGGTTGAAGAAGTACTCACCCTTCGGCTCCGAGACGTTCACCAGCACACCGTCGCCGAGCGCCTGGATGTGCCGACCTGAGGCCAGTGGCAACAGGATCTTGCCTGTGCCGACGTCCATCAGCCCGTCCTTGTGGTGGCGGAGTTCCGCGTCGAACCACTTCGAGAAGACCAGGTCGCCGACGGGACCGCAGGTGGCCGATCTGGTCGGCGCGTGCGCGATCACCGTGCCGGTCAGGTCGAGCACAGCCGCTTTGCGCCCGGTCTCGATGGCGATGACGAAGGAGATCCGACCGGCCTTGTCGCGGCAGTAGGAGTAGCCCTCATAAATTGGCGGCACGACCCGGGCGCCGGTCACGTCTACGAAGCCATAGCGGGTGATCTCTGTGGTCCAGTCGGCCCACACCGCCATCGTGATCGAGCTCGGCCACAACATGGGCCGGGAGTCGCTCGCCGCCATGGGGCGAGGCCCCGAGTAGTCGGGGACCGACAGTCCCGGGTCCACCGTTGCTGCAGTGGGGGTCGACGAAGGGCTGGCGGCCGTCGGGGTCGCGGTCCCGGGAGCAGGGGTGAGGGACGTCCAAGCAGTCGGGCTCGAGGAGCCGGGTCCCCCGCAGCCGGCGACCACCAGCAGGCCAGCCACCAGGGCGTTCCAGAGTCTCACTGTGCTCACTCTGCTGGCACGCCCGAGCGAGCGCAGAGGTTGCACCGATCCTCACCGAGTTCTCAGCTGGAGGTGAGCAGCCTCCGGGCGGCGGCGCCGACCCGCTCGTCGGTTGCGGTGAGTGCGATCCGGACGAACTGCCGTCCGGCTTCGCCGTAGAAGTCGCCGGGCGCGACCAGGATGCCGAGCCCTGCGAGATGGTCGACGCTCGCGCGGCAGTCCTCGTCGCGCGTGCACCACAGGTACAGCGAACCCTCCGAGTGCTCGACGCGGTACCCGGCCGCGACAAGGGCGGGACGCAACAGCGCCCGACGGTGCCGATAGCGGGCCCGCTGCTGCGTGACATGGTCCTGGTCGCCCAGCAGGGCCACCATGGCAGCCTGTACCGGGGCCGGCAGCATCAGCCCGGCATGCTTGCGCACCTCCAGGAGCGGCGCGACGATCTGGGGGTCACCGGCGACGAACCCGGCACGGTAACCGGCGGCGTTCGAGCGCTTGGAGAGCGAGTGCACGGCGAGCAGCCCGTCCAGCGAGCCGCCGTTGATCTCGGGGTGCAGCACCGACATCGGTTCGGAGTCCCAGCCGAACTCGCCGTAGCACTCGTCGGAGGCCAGTACCGCACCGACACCGCGGGCGGCAGCCACCCACGCCCGCAACCGGTCCGGGTCCAGGATCTCGCCGTGCGGGTTGGCCGGGGAGTTGATCCACACCAGCCCGGGACGCAGTTCGCCCAACAGCGCCGGGTCGTCGCAGGGGACCACGGTCGCGCCGGCGATCCGCGCACCCACGTCGTAGGTCGGGTAGGCGGTCCCCGGAATGACCACGGTCTGGCCGGCACCGACGCCGAGCAGGGTCGGCAGCAGTGCCACCAACTCCTTGGTGCCGATGACGGGAAGGACGCCGGCATCAGTCAGTCCCGCAGCGCCCCACCGTCGGGTGAGATAACCGATGATCGCCGTCCGCAGCGCCGGTGTACCCCAGGTCGTGGGGTACCCGGGCGCGTCCGCAGCAGCGGACAGCGCCACGCGGGCGATCTCGGGTGTCGGG
>JBBRIY010000107.1:0-8381 GCA_038220215.1 Propionibacteriales bacterium | reverse complement strand
ATCTTGTCGCGGGAGTACTGCCAGAACGGATTGCGCAGTGGGGTCGACTCGGTGATCGGCAGGTGCGCCACCGGCTTCTGGTACGCCGAAGCAGAAGAGATGAAGACGAACTGCCCGGCTCGGCCGGTGAAGGTCTCGATGTCCTCGGCCACGTGCCCAGGAGTGAACGCGACGAAGTCGACAACGCTGTCGAACGACCTCGTGCCGAGGGCGGACCGCAGCGCTGCGTGGTCGCGAGCGTCGGCAAGAACGACCTCGGCGCCCTCCGGCACCGGGTGGGTGGTTGACCGGCCGCGGTTGACCACGGTGACCCGCAGGCCACACGCGATGGCCTGCGTCGCCACCGCGTGTGAAATGGCTCCGGTTCCTCCGATGACCAAGACGTCCATGGGTTCCCTTTCAGTAGCGACGCCGCACCGCCCCGGCGGGTGCCGGGGCGGTGCGAGCGGGTCAGCCCGGCGTGTGGATCACGCGTTGGCTGCACCGGTGGTCTCTGCGCCGAGCTCGGCCTTCTTGGCCTCGTTCTCGTCGCGGATCTGCCGGAACAGCTTGTCACTCAGCGGGTACTTCCAGAAGATCGACATCGCGATCAGCGCGCAGATCGTCGGCAGCGGGCCGATGGTGAACTTGATGACAACGGTGAAGAGGCCGCAGTACTGGAACACATTCTTCTTTCCGATCTTGCGGATGATCAGCGGGATGATCGGGGTGATCAGCAGCGCGATGCCGGAGTTGACGAGAGTCATGGTCGCGGTCTGTGAGATGTCGCCGAGCACGCTTGCCGGTTGCGCACTTCCCTCGAGTCCAAGGATCCTCATGCACCGAAGCGCCGGCCATAGGATCGCGGGCATGGCTGATCCTTCCTCCACCCCTCCGCCGCCCCTCCTCGCCTGGATCGACGCGCGCAACGGGGTAGCCGGTGACATGCTGCTGGGCGCCCTTGCCGACGCCGGCGTTTCCCTGTCCGTCATGCAGGAAGCCATCGATGCCGTGATGCCGGCCACCGTGCGGCTGGTCCTCACAGCGGTGCACCGGGCCGGGCTTCGTGCCAGCAAGGTGGACGTCGAAGTTCTCGTCGACGACCTCCCCCACCGCGACTGGACGGTGATCAGGACCATGTTGCGGGATTCTTCGCTGCAGCCTGCCGCGAAGGGACGCGCGCTGGCCGTCTTCGAAGCACTCGCCCACGCCGAGGCGCGGGCCCACGGGATCGATGTCGAGACCGTGCACTTCCATGAGGTGGGCGCATGGGACTCGATCGCCGACGTCGTGGGGGTCTGCGCGGGCCTGGTCGAGCTGGGGGTCGAGCGCATTGTTGCCGGACCGGTGGGAGTCGGCTCCGGCAGCATCCGTACCGCACACGGCGAGATCCCCATTCCCGTACCGGCGGTGCTGGAACTGTCGCGCGGCTGGCAGGTCGTGGCCGGCGGCCTGGGCGAGCTGGCGACACCCACGGGCATGGCACTGGTCACCACCCTCGCAGACCTGGCGCCCACCCTGCCCGAGTGCACAGTGGCGACCGTCGGGATCGGTGCCGGTTCACGCGATGACCCGGGGCGACCGAACGTCGTCCGCATCGTCCTGGGTGAGATCGCGGAGGTCGTGCCGCACACCGCGGAAGCCTTTGTGCTCGAGACGAACATCGACGACCTCGATCCGCGCGTGTGGCCGGAAGTGCTGGCCGCGCTGATGGACGCCGGCGCCGACGACGCCTGGCTGAGCCCGATCCTGATGAAGAAGGGCAGGCCTGCCCACACCCTGCACGTGCTGGCCGGGTTCGAGGCGCTGCCTGCTCTGCGTGAGCTGGTCTTCGAGCTCGTGCCGACCCTCGGCGTCCGCGAGTACCCGGTGACCAAGCGAATGCTCGAGAGGTACTGGCAGACCGTCACGGTGGGTGAGGCCGAGGTGCGCATCAAGGTGGGGCATCGCGACGGGCGCATCACGACGGCCACGCCGGAGTTCGTCGACGTGGTCGCGGCAGCCGGAGCGAGCGGTCGGCCCGTCCGCGACGTGCTGGCTGCCGCCAATGCCGCAGCGGTGGCTGCCGGGCTGTTCCCCGGTCGGGTCGGCTAGCACCGCGACCATCAACCCTTGCCGTGTGAGCTGCGAACAACGTCGAGCTCGCGTACGTACCCTTTTACGGCTCCTGGTTCAACCGGATCGAGCGCAGTTCACCGTCCTGAA
Source organism: Propionibacteriales bacterium (assembly GCA_038220215.1). Lineage (GTDB taxonomy): Bacteria > Actinomycetota > Actinomycetes > Propionibacteriales > Propionibacteriaceae > Propionicimonas. The sequence goes on along the minus strand of JBBRIY010000107.1, from coordinate 6,197 downwards.
CCGGTAACGTGCGAATCTGTGCGTCGCTCCAGGAAGGCCCTGGTTGGATCCTCCAGAACGTACGAACCGCCGGCGGGCGACAGCCGGTGCCCAACTGTGTCGGACAATGTGTCGATCACTTCTCCCGCAGCCGCCATAATCAGCACCATGCGGATCTCGGCACGGGCGGAGTACGCCGTTCTCGCTGCCACCGTCCTCGCTCGAGCCTGGGGTCGAGGCCTCGTTCCCGCCGAGGAGATCGCTGCCAGCCAGAGCATTCCGGCCGGCTTCCTCGAGGGGATCTTGACCACGCTCCGCAAGGCGGGGCTGATGACCAGTCGGCGAGGGAGCGCGGGTGGATTCGCCCTGTCCCGGCCGCCGGACCAGATCAGCGTCGGTGACGTCATCAGGGCAGTGGAGGGTCCATTGGTCTACGTCCGCGACACGAGGCCGTCGGCAAAGTCTTACCCTGACGGCCCCCAGGCGCTGGTTGGGCTCTGGGTCGCCCTGCGAGCCAGCGTTCGAAGCGTCCTGGATGCCACGACGCTTCAGGACCTCGCTAACGGAGTGCTCCCCGACGTGGCCCGACGATTGGCTGAGGACCCGGATTCCTGGTCCGAACCGTCCTGATCACCGAACAGTCGGTCCGGTAGGCCTGGTATCAGCTAACCTATGAACATTTACTAGTAATCCAGTTGGAAAAGGAGCAATCTTGAACACCCTCATTTTGCTCGCACTTGTCGGACTAGCCGCGCAGTTGGTGGACGGCTCGCTCGGCATGGCCTATGGCGTAACCTCAACCACACTGCTCCTGGCGATCGGAGCCAACCCTGCGGCTGCGAGCGCTTCTGTGCATCTCGCGGAGATCGGCACCACGTTGGCATCAGGCGTCTCGCACTGGCGCTTCGGGAACGTGGACTGGCGGGTGGTCATCCGGATCGGGGTCCCTGGCGCCATCGGCGCATTCGCGGGTGCCACCGTCTTGTCGAACCTGTCAACGGACGCGGCCAAGCCGTTAACGAGCGGGATCCTGCTCGTGCTCGGGCTCTACGTGCTTCTGCGCTTCACCTTCCGCGCTCTCCCGAGATTCGACGGACAACGGCAGCTCGGGCTCGGGCTCCTTGCGCCGGTCGGCCTGCTTGGCGGCTTCCTCGATGCAACCGGCGGCGGCGGCTGGGGGCCGGTGGGCACGCCAGCGTTGATGGCCAGTGGCCGGATGGAGCCACGCAAGGTCGTCGGGTCGATCGACGCGAGCGAGTTCCTGGTATCCGTGGCGGCCAGCGTCGGCTTTCTGCTCGCCCTCGGCAGCGGGGCTTTCGACCTCGGTTGGGTGCTGGCCCTACTGGCGGGTGGCGTGGTCGCCGCACCGATCGCTGCCTGGTTGGTGCGGCGGGTGGCGCCGCGCCTGCTCGGCTCACTGGTTGGTGGTCTCATCGTGCTCACCAATACCCGCACCCTGCTGGCCCTCGCCGAAGTCGACGCCGCCGCCGCCAACTACATTCTCGCCGCTCTCGCCCTGCTGTGGGCCGGCGCGGTGGCGATCTCGGTACGCGCCCACCGCCGCGAACGGAAGCTGACCGTCGAGGCCGGGGTTGATGACCTCGTCGACGCGTAGGTCGTCCCTGAGCGCCCGAACGACGCGCGTGGACGAGAAGACCAGGTCTAGTAGCCCAGGCCCTTGATGTGGGCCAGCGAATCGGCGAGGCAGTCGTAGGCGTCGCGGCCGTAGAGGTCGTCCTGCTCGACCAGCAGGTACTCGGCGCCGCTGGCCAGCGCCTGCGCGATCACGGGCCCGAACGGGATGGTGCCTGAACCGACCTCTGCGAACTGCACCAGGTTGGCGAAGGCCTGCATGAACCCGGCCGAGTCGCCGGCAGCAAGCAGGTCGAGGGCGACCGGGGGCAGGGTCGCCACTCGGTAGTCCTTGAGGTGCACCAATTCCACCTGGCCGGCCACCTCTGCGAGCACGTCGACGGGGCTCCGGCCGCCGCGCTGCACCCAGTGCACGTCGATCTCGAAGTGGACCGACGGCGAGACGCGACGCACGATGTCGAACAAGGTCTCGCCATCATGCTTCGCGAAATCGACGTGGTGGTTGTGATAGGCCAGCGTGATGCCCTCGGCCGCCAGCCGCTGGGCGGCGGCCTCGGTCTCGTCGGCGAAACGCACGACGGCCTCCTTGGAGACCATCGCCTCGAACGGCATCATGCCGATCCGCGCAAACCGGCAGTCCAGTCGCCGACAGTCGTCGACGATCTTGGCGAAGTCGGTGTCCAGTGCGTCGCCGGTCGCGGTGGCGCCCTTCTTCAGGGCAACCGACACGGCTGCCACCTGCAGGCCGAGTTCGGTGCGTCCCCGATCCAGTTGCTCGACGTTGGCCGCGTCCATCGGGATCTGCGAGACCTCGACGGCCTCATAGCCGAGGTCCGACACCCGTTGCAGGACACCGAACATGCCCTCGTCAGCGACCTTGTCGCGCACCATCATCAACTGCACGCCGACCTTGGCCATGTCAGTTCTCCTCTCGGACGGCGAACTTGCCCTCCGTGGTGATCCGGTTGTTGAGCGCTTCGAGGTAGGCGGCCTCGTCGAAATCGGTGATGGACACCTCCTGGCCCGTCCAGCCTGAGAGGTGGATGGCGTTGGCGAGGCGGACGCCGTGCATGCCGTCACCGACCGGTGCGACCAGCGGGGTGCCGTCCAGGATGTTGGCCGAGAAGTTCTCGATGACGCGGGGGTGCTGCTCATTCCACGCAGATTCGTAGGTGGTGGTCGTTGTCGTCATCAGGTCGGAGGTGTCGGAGCCGCCGGCGAAGATACGCATCACGTCACCCATGTCCATCCGTTCGCTGAGCTCCCGTTCGGGAGCGCTGAGCCTCGTGACCGTGACCCGCTTGCTGTCCTCGACCACGATCTTGCCCTGGTCGAGCAGGACCTCCAGGCGGTCGGTGCCGGGCAGGTCGTGGGTGCAGGTGATGAACGTGCCGGTCGCGCCGCCGCCGAAGTCGACGACGGCCGTCACCTCGTCCTCGACGACGATGTCGCGCTGGAAGCCGAAGGCGAGCTTGGCGAAGACCGACGTGGGGATGCCGCAGATCCACTGCCACAGGTCGAGTTGGTGGGGTGCCTGGTTGACGAGGACGCCGCCGCCCTCACCGCCCCAGGTGGCGCGCCAATGGCTCTGGTCGTAATAGCCCTGCGGACGCCACCAGGTGGTGATGATCCAGCTGGTGTGCCGGAGCCTGCCAAGGCTGCCACCGGCCACCAGTTCGCGCAGGTCCTGGTACAGGGCGTTGGTGCGCTGGTTGAACATGATCGCCGTGGTCAGCTCAGGGTGGGCGGCTGCGGTGTCGAGCAGCTTGCGCACCTGCCCGGTGTAGACGCCGGCCGGCTTCTCCACCAGCACGTGGATGCCGCGTTCGAGGGCGTCGATCGCCATCTGCGGGTGCAGGTAGTGCGGCACGGTGGTGACGACAGCGTCCACGTCACCGCTGTCGAGGAGCGCGAGGTAGTCGGTGTGGAACGGCACGCCATAGCCCTCTGCGACGGCCCGCTTGGACTCGTCGGTGTCGCAGATGGCGCCTAGCACGGTGTTGGCGACCGTCCCTTCAGCGAGGAAGCCCGCGTAGTACCCGCCCTGCGCGCCGAGTCCGATGATGCCGAGGCGGATCTTCTGGTCAGCCATGGTGGTAACCCTTCGTTGGATGTCTACGGGAATGCTTCACGCTAAGCCGCAAGGAGGCACAGCACGGAGTTGTTGCCATTCGTTGTCTGCGGAGGTTGCCACGTTCTCCGGCAGACGTGCTCAATGGTTCTATGTGGACCCTTTCCGGATTTGCCGATGAGATCTCTCCCGACCTGGATGAGCAGGTGGCCCTCGTCACGAGCCTCGGACTGGGGCACGTCGAGCTGCGCTCTGCGTGGGACGTGAACGTGCTCGACCTCAATGCTGCCCAGCTGCGCCGCACCAAGGCCACCCTCGACGCAGCCGGGCTCGGCGTGTCGAGCATCGGCTCGCCGATCGGCAAGATCGCGATCACCGACGACAACGGGCCGCATCTCGACCGGATGCAGCACGCCGCAGAGGTGGCGAATTTCTTCGGTGCACCGTTCATCCGGATGTTCTCCTACTTCATCCCCGAAGACACCGACCCGGACAGCTTCCGCGACGAAGTGATCGCCCGCATCAGTGACCTCGCGAAGATCGCTGAGGAGGTGGGCGTCACCCTGATCCACGAGAACGAGAAGGAGATCTTCGGCGACATCCCGCGGCGCTGCCTCGACATCATCGAAGCCGTCCACAGCCCGGCGCTGGCGCTGACCTGGGACAATGCCAACTTCGTCCAGTGCGGCGTGCGCCCATTCACCGAGGCGTACCCCCTGCTCGCTGCTCACGTGGCCTACCTGCAGGTGAAGGATGCGCTCGCATCGGACGGGACCGTTGTGCCCGCCGGCGAGGGCGACGGCGAGTTCCGGGAGACGATGCGGGCCTTCGCCGCGCGTGGGTTCGACGGCTTCGTCTCACTCGAGCCCCATCTGGGTTATGGCCATTCCCTGGGCGGCTTCTCGGGACCCGAGAACTGGACCCGGGCCCACCGAGCCCTGACAGCCATCCTCGACGAGGAGGGCATCGCCTACTCATGACCACCGCTGCTGTCGTGGGGATAGGGGACATCTCCGCCCTGCATCTGGACGCAATCCGTGCGAACCCCCGCATCGAACTCGTGGGCGTGTGCGATGTCGACGCCACGCGCGCCGAGGCGGCCGGACGCGCGTTCGGCGTGCCCTTCTTCACCGACCACCGGGCGCTCCTGCACGCGGTGTCGCCGCAGGTGGTGCACGTCACGACGCCGCACGACCAGCACGTCCCGGTCACCATCGACGCACTGGACGCCGGGGCGCACGTGCTCACGGAGAAGCCGATCGGGGAGAGCGTCGCCGCTGGCCTCCGGCTGGTCGAACGGGCTGCCGCCTCCGACCGGAAGGTGGGGGTCGTCTTCCAGAACCGGTACAACCCGAGTGCCGCCGCGATCCGTGACGTGCTGACATCGGACGTGCTCGGGCCCATCACGGGCGCACGTGCGGCCGTGTGGTGGTTCCGGCCGGCCGCCTACTACGCGGCTTCGCCCTGGCGTGGCCGGTGGGACACGGCCGGCGGCGGCGTGATGATCAACCAGGCGATCCACACCCTCGACCTGCTGCTGTGGTTCCTCGGTGCGCCGAGCGCAGTCAGCGGCAGGGCGGCAACGCTGGCGCTGCAGGGAGCGATCCAGGTCGAGGACACCGCCACCATCCTGATCGACCACGAGGGCGGCGTCCGTTCGACCCTGTTCGCCACCAACACCCACCACACGAACGCCGACGTGGAGCTTGAAATCACCGGTCGCGATGGGACCGTCCGCCTGGCCGGCGGCGAGCTCTGGCTGACTGATGGTTCGGGCAGCCGCCGCGTCGCCACCGACGCCCAGGCCGGCGGCGAACGGTCCTACTGGGGCAAGGGCCACTCCCTGCTGATCGAGGACTTCCACGCCCGCCTCGACGACCCGGATCCGTTCTGGATCGGCCCAGCGGAAGCCCTCGTCCCCCTCCAGGTGCTGCGCGAGGTCTACCGCCAGAGCGGCATCCTCCCCGAAGGCCAGGAACTCTAGGAGACGAGGCCGCCGCCCGGACCGAATTGGGGACGGTTCCAACTCGGTCCAGAAACGGACGACGAAGGCTGAAAAGTGGACCGAGTTGGAACCGTCCCCAATTCGGTCCGGTGCCTACTCAGCCGTTGGCGGCGATCTGGGCGGCGAGGTGGCCTCCGCCGTAGCCGTTGTCGATGTTCACCACTGCGACGCCGGGCGCGCAGGAGTTGAGCATCGTGAGCAGCGCGGCGATGCCCTCGAAGGCTGCGCCGTAGCCGACCGAGGTGGGGACGGCGATCACGGGGGCAGCGACCAGGCCGGCGACGACGCTGGGCAGGGCGCCGTCCATGCCTGCGACGACAACGATCGCCGACGCGCTGCGCAACAGCTCCAGCCGTTTCAGGATGCGGTGCAGGCCGGCGACGCCCACGTCGGGCAACAACTCGGTGCGCCGGCCGAGGAAGCGGGCCACCAGCTGGGCCTCGCGCGCAACCGGCAGGTCGGACGTGCCGGCCGCGGCAATCACCACGAGCCCCCCCGTTTCCGGCGGCGGGTCAGCCGGCCACCACAGCAGCCGGGACTCCTCGTCGT
>JBBRIY010000106.1:0-8403 GCA_038220215.1 Propionibacteriales bacterium | reverse complement strand
CGGGGGCGTGAACAACGCTGATCGCGACGACTGCGTCCGCATCATCGGGACCGCGCTCGATGCCGGCATCAACTTCGTCGACACCGCCGACGTGTACTCCAACGGCGAGTCCGAGGAGATCGTCGGCAAGGCGCTCCAGGGGCGCCGCGACGAGATCGTGCTCGCAACCAAGTTCCAGGGCGTGATGGGGGAGGACCGCAACTTCCGTGGCGCGTCCCGCCGGTGGATCGTGACCGAGGTGGAGAACTCCCTGCGGCGGCTGGGCACCGATCACATCGACCTGTACCAGCTGCACCGTCCCAATCCCGACACCAACATCGAGGAGACGTTGGCCGCGCTCACCGACCTCGTGCGCCTGGGGAAGATCCTGTACGTCGGTCACTCGGCATTCCAGGCCAGCCAGATCGTCGAGGCGCAGTGGGCGGCGCGGGACCGCATGCTCGTCCGGCCGGTGAGCGAGCAACTCTCCTACTCACTGCTCGTCCGGACCCCCGAGATCGACGTCCTTCCTACGGCCCTGCGCCATCGCCTGAGCGTGATCTGCTATTCGCCGCTGGCCGGCGGCTGGCTGAGCGGCAAGTGGCGCAAGGGCACCGGGGCGCCCGAGCCGTCGACCGGACGCGGCGCGGGCGGGTTCTTCAAGAGGCGTTACGACCTCGACGAACCGGCCAACGCCGGCAAGCTCGACGCGGCAGACGCCCTCGCAGCCCTCGCAGCGGACAACGGCCTGAGCCTGGTTGAGCTGGCGATCGCCTTCGTGGTGAACCACCCCGCGGTAACGAGCGCGATCATCGGCCCGCGAACGATGGACCAGCTCACCTCGCAGCTGCCGGCTGCCGACCGCACGCTGCCGGCGGAGGTCCTCGACGGGATCGACAAGATCGTTGCACCCGGCACGACGCCGAACCCGTTCGACAGCGCGTACGTCAACCCCGCGCTGGACGCCGAGTCGCTACGCCGCTGACGTTCAGGTGCCCGGGTGGCCGAGTTGGCGCCAGGCTTCGTAGACAGCGATGGCGGCGGCGTTGGCGAGGTTGAGGGAGCGCATTCCCGGCAGCATGGGGATCCGCACCCGCGCGGTGATGCGGTCGTCGGCCAGCACTTCCGGATCGAGTCCGGTCGGCTCCGGGCCGAAGAGCAGGACGTCCCCGGGCTCGTAGGCCACATCGGTGTAGGGCTGCTGGGCGTGTGCGGTGAAGGCGAACACCCGGCCGGGAAGAAGCGCGGCGTACGCGGCCTCGAGCGACTCGTGGACGAAGGTCGCCGCCTTGTCGCGGTAGTCGACGCCTGCCCGGCGGAGCTTCGCGTCGTCCATGTCGAAGCCGATGGGTCGTGCGACGTGCAGCTCTGCGCCGGTCACGGCCGCCAGGCGCATCGTTGCGCCCGTGTTGTTCGGGATCTGGGGCGAGCAGAACAGAATGCGCAGCGGACGGGTCACGGCGGTCATCATCTCACCGCTGTTCCTCGGGCCAATCGAGGGCGAACCGGCTCGTGTAGACACGGGGGGCCTGGTCGACCGGGTCGAGGAAGGCGAGCCTGCGGGCAACCAGCTGGAGGGGCCTGGCGAAGTCGTCGGCGCCGACGTCGAGCACCGTCGGGTACAGCGGGTCGCCAAGGATCGGCAGGCCCAGGGCGGCCATGTGCACCCGCAACTGGTGGGTCTTCCCCGTGGTGGGGGTCAATCGGTAGCGCGCGTAGGCGCCGCGGCTCTCGACGAGCTCAACAAGGGTCTGTGCGTTCGGTGCCCCGTCCACCACCTCGGCCTGGAGGTGGCCCCGGCGCTTCTCGATCCGGCTGGTCTCGGTGCGGGGGAACTCGAGCCGTGGGTCGAACCGTGCCATCGCCTCATAGGACTTGTGCGCCTCCCCGGTCTGGAAGACGCCGGCGTAGGCGGCCCGATAGAGACGGTGCGTTGTGAGCACCAACACGCCGGCGGTGAGGCGGTCCAGCCGGTGCGCGGCGGCGAGGTCCGGCAGGCCGAGGGAGCCGCGCAGCCTCACCAGTACCGATTCCGTGACATGCGCGCCGCGGGGCGTCGTGGCAAGGAAGTGCGGCTTGTCGACCACGACGATGCGCTTGTCCGCGTACAGCACTTCGACGTCGAAGGGCACCACCGGCTCGGGCACCAGGTGCCGGTGGAACCACACGAACGCGTTGGGCCGGTACGGTTCCTCCCCGGTCCACGGGTGACCTGCCTGATCGACGAAATCCTGTGCGGCCAGCATCTCCGCAACCGGCGCGACGGAGGGGAGGCGATCGAGGAGGAAGTCGTGCATCGTCGCCCAGCGTGCGGGGACGGCCGGATCATTGTCGGGGGTGCGCAGCCACGCTGCGTCCAGCCCGTGCCGCTGTGGGAGCGGGGAGCGGGGCGGCATCACGCCACCGGCGTCCGGTAGGAGGTCACGACCAGCAGACTACGAGTGAATCGCGCCGCGCGACGGACGCCGGCGCCCGTCAGCTCCGGGGCGGCAGCTGCTGCAGCGCCCAGGCGTTGCCGTCCGGATCGCTGAAGTAGACGAAACGACCCCACGGCTGGTCATCGATGTCGCTCGCCTCGACCCCCTTCGCGATGAGGCCAGCGTGGGCGGCCTCGGCGTCGGCGACCACGATCTGGATGCCCTTCTGCGAACCGGGAACCATGTCGGTGATGCCCTCACCGATGGCGATCGAACAGGCCGAGCCGGGCGGGGTCAGCTGGACGAAGCGCAGGCTCTCGTTGACCCGGACGTCGTGGTCGGCATGGAAACCGACCTGGTCGACGTAGAACGCCTTAGCCCTGTCGATGTCGGTCACCGGTACCGCGAGCAGCTCGATCTTCCAGTCCATGATGTTCCTTCCCGTGACGATGCCCAGACGCTAGCGAGCAACCCGGTCAGGTCCTGTCCTCGATCCTTCACGACGCCCGAACCGCTACGTGCTGGGCGCCAGACCGACCAGCGGCAGGAAGACCTCGTCCACGATCGCTTCGATGTCTTCCCCGGACAACGGTTTGAAGGTCATCAGCAGGTCGTGACGGAACAGGTCGAAGGCGACGGTTCGCACCCGGCCGGTGAGGCGGGCCGCGTCGACCTCCCCGCGCGCGACGGCGCGGTCCAGAATCTCGTCAAGACCCGTCAGGCCCCCTTCGCCGATCATCTGGCGTCGAAGGTCGGCGAAGCTTATGCCGGTCTCGGAGAAGTAGGCCCCCATCAGCACGCTCACCAGTGGCACGAGTTGTGCGCGGGAGGCGTTCGCCAGTCGCAGGAGCTCGAGCATGTCGCTGCGCAGCGTGCCGGTGTCCGGAATGGGGGGACGGTCGCGCTGGAGGCCGTAGTTCAAGGTGGCCGTGATCAGCGCTTCGCGGTCGGTCCAGCGACGGTAGAGAACCGAGCGGCTGGTGCCCGCGGCCTCCGCCACGGCGTCAATGGTGAAGTTGCCGTACCCGCGTTGCACAAGCTGGTCCCAGGCTGCCGCGAGGATCGCGATTTCCAGGTCCTCGCCACGGCGACGCCGTCCGCTCGTCGGAAGATTCACTTGCGTATCTTATCGCGCCGTTCTATCGTCGCGTTAGATACATGAGTGTTTCTTAAAGGAGTGGAGTCATGGCTTCTGCGTCCGCGCTCGACCGGAACGCGATCATCACAGCCGCCGTGCTGGTGACCGGCGGGCTGGCGGTCATCTTCGACAGCACCATCGTCAGCATCGCGCTCCACACCCTCGCCGATGCGCTGAGGGTGCCGGTGAGCACCATCCAGTGGGTCAGTACCGGCTACCTTCTCGCGCTCGGGGTGGCGATCCCCGTCGTCGGCTGGGCGCAGGCCCGCATCGGCGGCAAACGATTGTGGATGATCGCCTTGACGATCTTCGGGCTGGCTTCGGTTGCCTGCAGCCTCGCGTGGGACGCGCCCAGCCTGATCGCATTCCGTGTGGTGCAGGGACTCGGCGGTGGCCTGATGATGCCGCTGATGGCCACGCTCGCCATCCAGGCGCTGCCCGGCGGGGTGGGCCTTGGCCGGCTGATGGCCCTGGTCAGCCTTCCAGCCGCGCTTGGCCCGATCCTGGGCCCCACCATCGGGGGAATCATCCTCACCTGGCTGGACTGGCGATGGCTGTTCTGGGTGAACGTGCCGTTCTGCCTGGTCGGGCTCGTGCTGGCCTGGCGCTTTCTCGCCGCCGACCCACCCCGAGTCAAGGTGCGCCTGGACTGGGTCGGTCTTGCGCTGGTTTCCCCCGCTCTCGTCGGACTCCTGTACGGACTGTCGAACGTGGTTCGCGACGGCGGACTGGCGCGCACCGATGTGTGGATCCCGGCGCTGGCGGGGGTCGTACTGATGACGATCTTCGTGATCACCGGAGTCCGCCGCCCCGACAGTGCCCTGATCGACCTCGCACTCCTGCGGCGCCGACCGGTCGCATCATCTTCCGCGGTCCTTTTCCTCTCGGGTGCCTCGTTGTACGGCTCCATGCTGCTGTTGCCGTTGTACTTCCAGATCGTTCGTGGCTCGGACGCGCTGACCGCCGCGCTGCTGCTCATCCCACAAGGCCTCGGCGCCCTTGCCAGCCGCACTCTGGCAGGAAGGCTCACCGACTCCATCGGCGCACGGCTCGTCGCGATCGGCGGGTTCGCGATCCTCGGCGCCGCGACCATCCCGTTCGCGCTCGCCAACGACACCACGAACCAGTGGTGGCTGATGACGGTTCTTCTCATCCGCGGGTTCGGCATGGGGGCAGTCATGATCCCGGTCATGTCGGTCGCCTTCGTCGGGCTGCGACACCACGAAGTGCCCCATGCCAGCACCATCACCCGTTTGGCACAACAGCTGGGCGGCGCGTTCGGAACGGCGATCCTGGCCATCATCCTCGAATCGGCAGCGGCGGGCGGCTCGACACTGAGCGACTTCGCCCACGCTTTCGATGTTGCCTTCTGGTGGGCAGTCGGCTTCACCGTGCTCGCCATCGGGGTGAGCCTCGCCCTCCCTTCTCGCCCACCCACAGCGAGCCCAGAGCCGGACCTCGTCGATACCCGACCGGCGACCACTGGAGGATAGGCCCACACACGAGGGGTGGCGCCGGGTCCAGACAAGGATCTGACACCTCACCGGCACGCGTCAGCGCTCGTCAGGGCAGCGGCTCGGCCGGCCCGGCCTTGCGGCAGCGGAGAGCGTTACGACCCCGATCCGGGCACGCGCTCAACCTCGAAGCTGAAGCCGTGTGCGCGCAACCGGTCAGCAAGCACCTCGCCCATGGCCGTCGCGGGGGTGAGCACGCCGGCGCGCTGGGGGAGTCGCGACCCGTCGAGGGCGAGGCACAGGGCACTCTGGCCGAGCATGATCGCGGTGCCGCCGTAGCCCGGGTCCTGGTCGGCCGCGACGGTTGTCCGATACCGCGCCGCCGTCGACGTAGTCGAAGTGATCTCCATCCGGAAGTGCCCCGCCGCGCGCTGCCGTGCACTGGGACCCTCGCCCGGTGTGGGCAGGATCGCGTCCAGCACGGCGCGACTGGGGGCCCAGGACAGGCCGGCGCCCAGTGCGCCGAGGCCGATCGCCGTGCCGGCCGCGAGGACCGGCGCTGCCGGCCCCGATCCGAAGTCGGTCACCTCCTGGTAGGCAAGCGTCCGCCCGTAGGACCAGCCGCTAATGGTGTTCGACAGCCGGACGAGGCGCGTGTTGTAGTCGGCCATCACGAACGGCCCGCTCCAGCGCCCGGTCTCGGGGTCACGTGCCACCGGCAGCCGGCGAACGGGGCGCCCGAACGGCCCCGGGTGAGTTGGTTCGGTGTCCGGCTCCGCGTCACGCCGCGGACTGAGCGCGTAGGGGTCACGCAGCACGCGTTGCGCAGCCGGATCGCGGCCTGCCGTGATCACCTGCTGACGGAACGAGTCGATGGTGCCTCCGGAGGTCCCGCCCTTCAGGGCTCGTACCACGAGGGTCGTCTCCTCCAGGGTGCCCTGACCGTCGGCGGCCGCGCGCTGCGCCGTCAGCAGAACGCCCAGGTCGGAGGGAATGGAGTCGAAGCCGCAGGAATGGACGATGCGCGCCCCCGTGTCCTGCGCGCGAGCCGCGATCTCGTCCAGGGTCCACCGGACGAAGAGCACCTCGCCGGTGAGGTCGGCGTAGTGGGTGCCCTGCTCTGCTGCTGCCCGGGCCACCTGCCTGCCATAGCGGGCGTAGGGGCCGACTGTCGTCGCGAGCACGTTGGTGCGGGACGCCAGGGCCTGGACACCGTCGTCGCTCGTTGCGTCGACCTCGACCAGCCCCCAATCCCGGGCCGGATCGCCCAGCTCGGCGCGAAGTGCAGTGAGGCGCGCCAGGGAGCGGCCGGCCAGCGCGATCCTGACGTCCGGCCCGGCAGCGGTGGCCAGGTGTGCCGCCGTCAGGGACCCGACGAAGCCGGTCGCACCGAACAGGACGATATCGAATTCTCTTTCCGCCATTCCCTTCACCTCCTGTTCTCGGTGTTCATCAGGTGCGCCGGTGCGCTTCGAACCAGTCGAACAGCGCCGCGGTGAAGGCGGGCGTGAGCGCCGGGCTGTGGCTGCCCTCGGTGATCGACCACAGGGCGATCTCCGTGTGGTTGCTGCAGGTGGTCCAGCTGCTCGGTCGGAGGTCATCACCGGTGACGTTCGCGTCCGCATCGAGCCGTTCGCCACGGCGGACCTCGGAGCCACAGCCGTCGGCGCGTCGCCACATCCCGACGGTGCCCGCTGCCGAGGTGTACTGCCTGCCGTCGATCTCGCCACCGTCGTAACGGATGGTCTCGTCTGCGGTGCCGTGGATCTGCACGACGCTCACTGGCCGCGACGGTCTGCAGTCGGCGTCGCTGTCGAGGGCACCGGCAAGGGATGCGATGGCTGCGACCTGGTCGGCATGCTCGCATGCCAGCCGGTGGGCCATGAACCCGCCGTTGGAATGGCCGACGACGTACACCCTCGCCGGGTCGACCCCCTGCGTGGCGACGACGGTGGCGATCACCTCACTCAGGTAGGCGGAGTCGTCCACGGCCGAACCACCGAAGTTGCAGCAGGCGTTCGATGCGTTCCAGAAGGTCTTGCCCTCACTGTCGGCGGTGCCCTGCGGAGCGGCGACCAGGAAACCGCGCTGGTCGGCGAGCGTCCGCAGCCCGAAGAAGCTCACCGCACCCTCGGCATCACCGGTATAGCCGTGCAGCACCATGACGAGGGCTGCGGGGACGCCGACGGGGCGGCTCGCCGGAACGTACAGCTGCACCGGCCGGTCACCGACCTCCACCGTTGTCATCACGGGTCCGGCGGCGGGTGGGGATCCGGGACGCACCGACGCCGTCTGCGCTGTGCCGGCCACGCAACCGGTCAGGAACAGCAGGACGCAGGCCAGTGCCGTCACGCCGCTTCGGCTTCGGAGACCCATCACACAGCTCCCCTCACACAGGGGTGATGCGCAGGGCGTCCAGCGATGCGTCCGGGGGCAGGTCGACGGCGAGTCGGACGCCCCGTGCCACGTCGACGGGGTCCAGGTGCGCGTCGGGGATGTAGGGCAGGCCCTCCAAAGAGGTGAGCCGTGCCTGCATGTCGGTGGCGACCCGTCCGGGGTGGATGGAGGTGACCCGCACCCGTCCACGCTCGTCGGCGCGCAGCGAGTCGGCGAGCGCCGTCAGCGCGAACTTCGAGGCGGCGTAGACGGCGAAGCCACGATGTGCGGTGAGTCCGGCCCCGGAGTTGAGGAAGATGACCAGTCCATGTGCTGCGCGCAGCGCCGGCAGCAGCAGCCGCGTGAGGGTGGCGGGTGCGATCACGTTCAGCTCCAGCGTCTCGCGCCACTGTGAGGTGGTGGAGTCCGCCAGCGGGCCGAAGGCCACCACGCCGGCGGAGTGAACCAGTACGTCCAGGCTGTCAATGCCCGTGACGGCCGCGGTGAGGGCTGCCTCGTCGGTGAGATCGGCGATGAACGGCTCGGCCGATTCCAGTTCGCGCACGACATCGGAGACCGCATCGGTGTCCCTGCCACCGACCAGTACATGGTGGGTGGGGGAGAGGGCCAGCGCAACAGCCCGGCCGATGCCCCGGGAGGCGCCGGTGACCAAAGCGAGCGGCCTGCTCATGCGGGGGGTGCTCATCGGGGTGGTCATCCGAACACCGCCACCGCGACCGGGACCACCCACAGCACGGCCAGTACCTGCAGGATCGGGTCGGAGAGGACCACATCCTCAGGCTCGCCGGCCTTGCCCCGGTCGATCTGCATCGCGTAGCGCAGCACCGCGAGGGTGAAGGGGGCGATCGAGATCGCCGTCCAGGGGATGCCGAAGGGTTGGGCGTACCGCTGTTCGAACGCCCACAGGCTGTAGGACATGATCACGATCGCGATCGAGACCGACCAGACCTCACGCAGGTAGGACTTGGTGTAGCGCTCGAGGCTGGCCCGCGTCCCGGCTTCGTTGCCCAGCTCCTTG
>JBBRIY010000105.1:0-8588 GCA_038220215.1 Propionibacteriales bacterium | reverse complement strand
GTCTTCGTCGATGCCGTGTCCAGTGCCATTTCGTCCACCTTGTCAACGGCTTTCTTCAGTCGAACCGTACCTGTACGGGCGTCGGTGATGTCGACGACCTTCCGCAGTTTCGACGTGGCCTCGGTGTTGCCGCTCTCGGTGGCCAGCTGTACGGCGCGTCCCAGCTTGGTGGTCGCGGTGGCCTCATCGCCTGCCGACCGGGCCGCCAGGCCTTCCTGGATCACCTGCGCCAGCTCGGCCTGCCCGGTGTAGTGGGCGACCTCGGGATTGATCTGCGCGGTCAGGTTGGTGTCGGCCGACCACTTCGCCTTCACCAGACCCTGCGTCAGCAGGTCTGCCCCGACGGCAAGCTGCACGCGTGCGGCGAGCTGCTCCTGTCCGACGGTCTTGGCCGCCAGCCGGATGGCGACGTGGTAGTCGCGCTCCTCGTCGCCCCACGAGCCAGTGGGATAGCTCATGGTGAGCTGGTTTACCGGCGTGCCCCGGTGAGTCAGGTCCTCGACGGTGGGGGAGACCTGCCGGATGAACAGCACCTGGGCGCCCTGCGGGATCCAGACCCGCAGGTCCGCGCTCGCCACGCCACGCCCCATCGACTTCCGCATCAGCTCCTCGAACACGGCTCCCAGCCGCGAAGGGTCGCCGATGATGTCGACGGTGCCGAGCATGGCCTGGGCGATCTTGCGGATCTCCGCGACCTTCCAGTCGACCCCGACACCGCGGGCGTCCACCTGGAAGCCGCCGGCGCAGTTAGCGATGGCCTGGTCCAGCTGCGCCTGCGTCTCGTTGTGGTTCTCTCCGTCGGTCAGCAGGATGACGTGCTTCTGGGCGAGGATGCCGATCGAGTCGAACAGCGCCTTGCAGAGGTTCAGCCACGTGCCCATGGCCGTGCCACCCTCGGCACGGAAGTAGCTGATCTGCTCGCGTGCCGCTGCGCGGGTCCGGGCGTCCATGCGCACCATGCCGGCGCCGGTCTGCACCATCGGGTACGCCAGGTAGGCCTTGTGATTACCGGCGACGACGGAGAAGTAGGTGCCGTCGAGGATGTTGTCCAGGGCGATCATGGCTGCCTGCTTCGCGGCGTTCATGTTCGCGACGCCCATCGAGCCGGAAGTATCCACCACGACGATCTCGCCGGCGTCTCCGCTGCCGGTCCGGCCGGCGGCGCCCGCACCGATGCAACGGATCGTCACGATCGCGTTGACGTCAGTACCGCCGTCGGGCAGGAACTCGTTCTGGTAGACGGCAGACGTGAACTCAGCCATGCTCTGCGGGGTCCTTCCATTGTTCGCTCGGGGTCGCCCCTAGAGTAGGCGCTCCTGCGGGGACGCGGGCGAGCGCCACCGTCACGTTGTCCTTGCCGCCCTGGGTGTTGGCCCACACCACCAGGCGTCCGGCGACCTCAACCGGATCGCTGGACGCCGCGGCCGCCGCGTCCACCTGCTCGGAAAGCTCCTCGGGGCTGGAGGCGTAGTTCCACAGGCCGTCGGAGCACACCACGAGCCAGCCGGGTTCGGTCACCGCGTGATGTCCGGTCCGTGGCACGGTCTCGAGGGCGTCGCGTCCGAGCCACTTGGTGATCGCGTGGGCGCGGGGGAGCGACTCCGCCTCCGCCCTGGACATGCCCTGGGAGATGAACGCCTGCGCCATCGAGTCGTCGAGGCTCAGCAGGACCTTCTCCGTCGGCGTGAGGAGGTAGACCCGGGAGTCGCCCAGGTTGGCGTAGTGCACCCGGTCGTTCACCACGACGGCGGCGGCGAACGTCGCAGACGCCGCATTCGTCGAATCGGGCGCGGTGTGGGCGATCACGGCCTTGTTGGCCTCGTCGGTCGCCGCAACGAGGTTCGAAGCCAGCACGGTGTCCTCGCTCGCGTCGCCGCCGAGGCCATCGGGGTTCAGCGCGACCAGGACGTCCCTGGCCTTCTCCGCACCCGCGAGAGCTGCAACGTCGGAATCGATGCTGCTCGACACCCCGTCGCAGACCACCAGTACCGCCCGATCGCCCTCTGCCCACAGGGCCATGGCGTCCTCGTTGCGGGGGTGCTGGACGCCGCGGTCGCAGACCCCGCCGACCCATCGTGCCGGCGCGGAGGTGAAGTGGTCGCGGGCGCTCGGAGCCTTCGCCCCGCAGGTCTGGCAGTAGCCGTCGGCGCCGACGCTGCCGCCGCACACGGGGCAGTCGGCCAGGGCGCTGGCACGCTCACCCAGACGCCTGGTCCGGGTCGAGGAGCCTAGCGGGGGGGAGGCCGGGGAGGCCGGCATCGCGGCGACGGTGGGCACCAGGGGGTTGCCGCAGGATTCGCAGAAGAGCGCAGCCGGGTCGATCGGTCGTCCGCAGCTGGGGCAGGTCGGCGCGGGGGCAACGGGCGAGACGGCACCCGCTGCGGCCTCCGGAGTTGGGGGATCGGGCTCGGCGGGCGTTCCGCCCGACCACATTGGCCATTCCGTCGTCACAGCAGGCTCCAGGGGCGCAGGGTGTTGGCAAGGTCGACGTAGCCCGCGCGCACTGCCGGGTCGTCGGTGAGGCGGCCGAGTTCGAGGTAGGAGGCCACCAGCAGGTCGCGGACCATCGACTCGGTCATGGTCTGCCCGGAGAGCTTCACACTTCCCTTGGCGGCCATCGCCATCGCCCGCCGGAGGAGGATCACCCGGTACTCCGCCTCCAGTTGGGGCTCAAGCCGTGCCTGCCCGATGGCCTTGAACGCCTCGCTCATCCCGTCCGGGGTCACGCCAAGGCTCACCAGGTGGCGCGCGCGCAGCCGCTGCGACTCCGGGTAGCCGCGGGAGGTGTTCGGCACGAGCTCGAGTGCTGCCAGCGACCCGGCAAGGTCGTTGCGCGCAGCCCGGACCCGGGCAAGGCCGAAAGCCGCCGGGGTCACGTAGGAGGCGTCGGTGGAGGCGCAGGTGCGGTAAAGGCTCTCCGCGATGTCCAGCTCACCCCCGAGCTCGCAGGCCAGCGCAAGCGCCAGCTTGGGCGCCAGCTCGCCGGGGACCTGACCGTAGACAGCGTTGAACGAGCTCTGGGCGGTGGCGAAGTCCCTGCCCTGCAGCGCGTTCAGCCCGGCCAGCCAGACCGCGCGCCACTCCCACGGGTCGTTGAGCAACAGCTGCCGCACGCAGTCATCGGCGAGCTTGCGGTTGTTCGCTTCCAGGGCTGCGTCGCCGCGGGCCAGCAGCACCTCCGCCGACATCCCCGGGGGTGCGTCGAGGGCGGCCAGCCGTTGCACCGGGTCGACGACGCTGACCCGGGCCAGCCACCCGGCCTGCGGATCGGACGGGTCCATCCGCAGCCGCGGCAGCTGCCGCATGCCGTACCGCTCGGTGGCGACGGTCGGCGACTCGAACAGCGCGGAGGACGCGGCCGTCGTTGCGACGCCTGCCGTGGCGGAGGCCACCACCTCGCGCAGCACGCCGAGCATCTGGAGCCTCAGCTCCTCCGCCGAGGTGAACCGGTCGTTGGGGTCGGCGGCACAGGCCTTCAGCAGCAGCCGGTACAGCGAGTCGTGGGCCGCGAGGGCGGGGATGTCATCGGCCGGCGGGATCCGGAACTCGAACTCCGACTGGTAGCCGGGGACCTCTGCACAGAGCACCAGCAGCGTGCGTCCGACGGTGAAGATGTCGGATGCGATGGACGGCCCGAGGGTCGCCACCTCCGGCGCCTGGAAGCCGACGGTGCCGTAGATCGCGGAGTCGTCGTCGCCGATGTGGCGGACGCCGCCAAGGTCGATCAGCTTCAACGCGTCCCCGACCTGGATCACGTTGTCGGGTTTGAAGTCGCAGTACAGCAGGCCGAGCTCGTGCAGGTAGCCCAGTGCGGGCAGGATCTCGATCAGGAACGCCAGTGCCTGGTCGACCGGCAGCGGATCGGCAAGACCGCCGTTCGTTGTCATGCGCTGCTTCAGCAGCTGCTTCAGCGAACGGCCGCCGACGTACTCCATCACGATGTAGCCGGCGTCGTCGTGGGTCACGAAGTTGTAGATCTCGACGATCAGCGGGTGCTCCACCCGGGCGAGGAAGCGCTGTTCACCGATCGTCGCGGCCAGCGCATCGGCGTCCCCGGTGTTGAGCAGTCCCTTCAGCACCACCCAGCGTCCGGACACGTTCCGGTCCTTGGCGAGGTAGACCCAGCCCATGCCGCCGTGGGCGAGTGCCCCGATCACTTCGTACTGGCCGGCCACCACGTCGCCGGGCTTCAGCTTCACCGTGAACGAGTACAGCGACCCGCAGGAGGGGCAGAAGCCCTCGGAGCGCGCAGCGACGTTCTCGGCGCCCTGGCCGACCTTGGCGCCGCAGCGTGGGCAGACGCGGGCGTCCAGCGGCACCTCAGGGTTGGCCAGAACGGCTTTCGACGGGTCGATCTGCGGAGCGGGTGGCACTCTGGTGAGCCCCGCACCGATCCGTGCCGTCGTGAGGCGCTCGGTGCTGCTGTGCCGGGTGGGCCGCCCACCGAAGGAGGCGGCCCGGGCGGAGCCGAGGGCCGTCGAGCCCAGGTGCACCGACGTGCGGGTGCGGGACGTGGCCGGCGCGGACGCGGGAGTGGGCGCGATGTCACTGACGTCAGGGGAACCGCAGACGTCGCAGTAGCCATCGACGATGCGCCCGCTGCAGCCGGGCATGCGGCACGGGCCGCTGGAGCGGGTGGACGGCTTGATGCCGGGCTGGACGCGGCCGACCGGTGACGCTGCGGGTCCGGGCATGCCACACACATCGCAGTAGCCGTCGACGATCGTGCCGGTGCAGCCCGGCTGACGGCACTTCATCGCGGCCTCCTGGCGAGGTAGTCGAGCTGCGCGGCGTAGGCCTGCAGCAGCTGGTGCACGACGGGCAGCACAACCGGTGACTCGGCCAGCCGGCGTCCGACCAGGGCAGAGAGCTCGATCAGGTCGGTCTCGCGCGCCTGTCCCAGGCCTGCGGCCTTCGCCTGCAGGGCTGAGCTCAGGGAAGCAGCGGCGTCACGCTCGGCGATGGTCGCGGTCAGCTCGGCCTGCGCCCTCTGCAGCTGGCCCGCGACGGTGCCCAGCCCGTCGACGAAGCCGACGAGGGCCGTGCGGGTGTTGGGGACGGGGCCGAGCCCGGCCACGCTCGGCAGAGCGTCGTTGGGGAGAGGCCAGACAGCGGCAGCGGCCTGCGCCGCCAGGGTACGGACGGCTTGCTCGCGGGCGGTGACCTCAGCGAGTTGCTCCCTTGCACGGACCAGCAGGTCGCGGGCCTCCCTGCGCTTGGCTCCGCCAACGATCAGGTCACGCTCCAGCCGGGCGGCGTCGATCTCCAGCGCGCCCAGCAGCCCGCCGATGTCACCACCACGCGTCCGCTTTCCGGCAAGGGCCTCGGTGCGGGCGGCCAGGGCTGCGAGCTTCGCCGATGCTGCCGGGGCGAGGGTGGCCGGTTCCAGCTTCACCTGGTCGCGGATACGTTCCAGCTGGGCACGAACGTCCCGCAGACGGATCTGCTGCTGCTCTGCGGAGGGATCGGTGTTCAGCCGGGTCCGCAGCTGGGCGACCAGCGCATCGCACAGGCGCCCGGCCTCCGGCAGGGACACCGACATCGACTGCAGCTGGGCAAGCCCGGCATTGGCCGTGTCGAGCCGACCCCAGATCAGGGCCGAGAGCCGTTCGCGTTCCTGCTGTCCGACCCGGCCGGAGTCCCAGGTGGACAGCAGCAGGTTCTGCCGGGTCTTCGCCGCCTGCCACAAGGCGAGGGCCAGCGCCATGTCCGAAGTGAGCTCCGCCTGCCGACCGGCCTGGATGATCTGTGCGTCGAGGGAGTCCAGCTCGCTGCGTCGCTCGCCCAGCCACGCGTCGAGCTGGCCGAGGTAGGCCACCAGCTCCTGTGGCGTCGCTGCGACGCCGAGCTGGCCCGGGGCTGTGGGCGCGGTCGTGCTCATCGATACTCCACCAGTCGTTGCGCCACGCCGGCGAAGGCGAGGCCTGCCCCGACAAGCGCTGCGAGGATCACTGCCGCGAGTTGCCAGGGCAGACCGGAGCGCACCTCGTCGGCCGCGTCGACGGCAGCGGTCGTCGCCTGTGACCTGCCTTCCGCAATCGTCTGCTGGAAGGAAGTGGACGTGATGCTGACTCCGGACTTCTCGCCGGTGAGCGCCAGCTTCCCCGCGCCAACCCAGTCGGACTTGGCCATCAGTACTGCGAGCGCTGCCTCTGCCTTGCGGTAGTCGCCGAGGCCGCTCTTGGCGGCGCTGGTGTCTGCGGCCTTCTCCGCCGCGTCGATCGCTGCGGTGACAGCCTTCGCCTGGGCGGCGGTCCAGCTGCGGGCCAGCAGCGCCTCTGCCTGCAGGCGACGCGCGGTGTCGACCTGGGCGGAGGCCGTGTTCAGGCGTGTGACGCGGGTGAACTGCGTTCCGCGGCTCTGGCCGGCCGCGACGGCTGTGCCCTGTTGGGCTGCCAGCGTCACCCAGCTGATCACGAGGACGCCGACGATGGCGCCGATCAGCCCGAGGTTCAGCACGCGACGGCTCCGTTGGGCGAGCACCCAGCTCACCCAGACGAGGAAGACGGCGGCAGCGAGCCCAAGGACCGGCATGATGAAGGCCAACCCCGTGGCAGAGGCGGATGCTTCTGCGGCGAGATCCTTCTGCAGGACGGCGAGGTCGGGCAGCACCTGGCCGTCGAGCTGCTTGCCGGCCTTGTCGAGCAGGGTCCGGGCGGTCGCGGTGTCGCGACCGTCGGCGGCGCGCAGTGCGTTGCCGAAGGCGGTCACCTCCCGGCTCAGCCGGGAAAGGGCGGGAGCGTCCTGCGGGCGGGCCGTGGCGGCTTCCACCAGCAGTCCGACGGCCTCGCCCACGCGGGTGCCCGCTTCGGTGGCTTGGGTCGTGGTGGTGCCGTTGCCCTTCAGGACGCCCTCGGCGGCAAGCGTGGCAGCGCCGAGCAGACGCGTCTGCACCTCCCCGAGCCGCGCCGACTGTGCGGCGACCTGGGGGGCGGAGTCGAGGTCGTCGCGCAGCTGGGTGATCAGCAGGGTGCCGACCCCGCCGAGCACGAGCAGCACGAGTGTTGCGATGACTTGGAGTCGTCGCAGCAGCTGCGGCGTGCGGCTCGGCTGCGGTGGAGAGAACTCAGTCTGGCCGGCCGCCGCAGCGGCTGCGGGAGTCGTCAGGTTGCGTCCGGGACCGGGCGCGGCAGAGGGGAACCCGGCCGTGGTTGCCCGAGTGGGAGCAGTCATGCCTGGTCCTCGGCCGTGGCGGGGAACTCGACGGGCGCGATGGCCGCTGCGGCGTCCGGGGGTTGCAGCTGGCCTTCTGCCACGACCGGTGGCGGCGCCGCCTGTGGTTCGACCAGGTCCTCGGGCAGCAGCGTGCGGAGTTCGGTGAGCGACGGCTCGGTCACGTCACGCAGTCGCCACGCGTGCCGTCCGATGGATGCCTCGAGAAGGTTGCGTGCGAACCGGCCGTTGCCGAAGTTCTCGTCGCGGGACTGCGTCGACAGCTCTGCGCTGAACTCGTCAAGCACGCCCGCACCGAGGTCGTAGTCGGACTTGGAAGCCATCTGGGTGAAGATGTCGCGCAGTTCGGAATCGGTGTAGTCGTCGAACGTGATCGTGGTCCGGAACCGGCTGGCGAGGCCGGGGTTGTTGGAGATGAAGATCTCCATCGGCACCGGGTAGCCGGCGACGATCACCACCAGGTCGTCGCGGTGGTCCTCCATCTCCTTCACCAGGGTGTTGATCGCCTCCTCGCCGTACTGGTCACCGTTGAGGCTGTAGGCCTCGTCGATGAACAGCACGCCCCCGTAGGCCTTCGCTGTCACCTCGGCGGTCTTGATCGCTGTCTGGCCCAGGTAGCCGGCCACCAACTCGGAGCGGTCGACCTCCACGAGCTGGCCCTTGGAAATCAGCCCGATCGCCTTGTAGATGCCGGCGACGAGGCGTGCGACGGTGGTCTTGCCGGTGCCGGGATTGCCGGTGAAGATCAGGTGCCGGGTGATGGTGGGGCTCTTCAGCCCGGCCTTGCTGCGCAGCCCGTCGACCCGCAGGATCGCGGTCTGGCGGCGGATCTCGCTCTTCACGGAAGCGAGGCCGATCAGCTCGTCGAGCTCTGCCAGCCATTCCTCGACGGTCTTCTCGGGTTCGTCCGGCTCCGGCTCGGGTTCAGGCGTGGCCTCTGCCGGGGCCGGCTGGGCGGGCGCGACAGCAGGGCCGGACGCAGGCTCAGCAGCGGGTGGCGTGGGTGCTCCGGTGAGCGAAGGCGTGGGAAAGGCCACCCCGCCGAGGCCCGGGAAGGCGCCGGCGGAGTGCGGGTCGAGCCGCCCCACGTCCAGGAGCCGTTCGCTGTTGGTGGCAGACAGCCGCGCCAGCACGTCGGACAGGATCGCCGGGGCCTGGCGCACGAACTCGCGCTGCGCCGCCTCGTCCGCTGTGGCCGGTCGGGACGTGTGGGAGTGTGCGGCCCCGGGGAGCTGGGCAGCGGCAGCGAGGCTGGCAGCGCCGAGGGCTGACGGTCCGGGTTCGCCGAGAGCAGCGGCGGCCTGGCACAGGTCGGCGAGGGCCTTCTGGTACCCGGTCGAGGCCTTGCTTGCAGAGGCTGCAGCCTGGCTGGCGAGCGGGGTGGCCGAAGCCCGGTACCGGCGTCCGCGGACGGC